>QBUR01000187.1 GCA_013374385.1 Candidatus Methanocomedens sp.
TCAACAAAATAACTGATTTTTGGAACAGTGCCACAAGTAAGGTTCAATTATAGGTGGTTTGATAAATTTTGCTCCGAAAAGCCAGGGTTAGGGATGTTACACAGATCAGGCAACTTATCAATGTTTATGCTCATCAGGAGATTATGTTGCCCCGTGCCATCGGTGAGTTATATGAAAATATCAGGGACTTTTTTGTAATCGAAAAAGAGGACCGGATTATCGCCTGTGGTGCCCTGCATGTGACCTGGGAAGAGTACGGGGAGATTTTGTCTCTTGCAGTGTCCACTGCTGAAACAAGAAAGGGGCATGGCTCCAGGATAATTGAAGCATGCCTGAAGGAAGCACCAGAACTTGGAATCAAGCATCTGGTTACGCTTACCTATGCCCAGGAGTTTTTCGAGCACCACGGATTCAAGGTAGTGGATAAGTCTACACTTCCACATAAATTATGGAGCATGTGCGTGAAATGCCCCCGTTTCCCTGATTGTGATGAGATTGCGATGATAAAAGAACTGGACTGAGTTCATTAGTACCCCATCTTACCTGTATTCTTTGCAGTAAATATTATGTTCATTGGTGGTTATTGTATTTTATGAATACTATGCCAGATTTTGACCCAGAGGAAGCTACAAAGAAAATCACCAATTTCATAAGGTCGTATGTGAAAAAATCAGGCACCAAGGGTGCGGTTATCGGACTTAGCGGTGGTATAGATTCTGCTGTTACCACTTATCTGGCTGTGAGGGCATTGGGCAGGGAGAATGTGCTTGCAATAATCATGCCTGAGATGAGCCTGACACCTCCTGAAGATGTGCTTGATGCCACCGACGTGGCAAATATCCTGAATATCGAATTTTCAGTGGTGGATATATCTGAAACACTTAATTCATTCATCATCTCCATACCTGAAATAGTAGAGGACGACCGGATGTCAATGGGTAACCTGAAGGCCAGGATAAGGATGTGTACCCTGTATTACTATTCAAACATGATGAACCGTATAGTAGTGGGTACAGGTAACAGGACAGAACTCCTGCTTGGATATTTCACTAAATACGGTGACGGTGGTGTGGATATTGAACCGCTGGGTAATCTATTCAAGACCCAGGTCAGGGAACTGGCACGATATCTGGATGTGCCCAGGCATATCATAGACAAAATCCCTACTGCGGGATTGTGGCCCGGACAGACAGATGAAAAGGAACTGGGCCTGACCTATGAAGAGATTGATAATGCACTGGTTGCACTGCTGGACCAAAAAGAATCCCTTGAATTCGTGGTGAATCGGTATGGAATAGATGAATTGATAATTTCAGGGATGCTTGCACGGATTGAGCGAAATATTCACAAATGCCAACCTGCCCCAACTCCTCCAAAATAGAAAACATAATACATTATTAAGAGTCTATATAGCAATATGTCAGGAAAAACGCCGCTGTGGATTTTTTCATTTGTTTTTTTAGTACTACTATTATTTCTCCCTGTTTCTACGGCTGAAATCTCATATACCTTTGACATACATGAGGATGGTGAGGATTGGTATATTATTGAATACCGGACGCTGCTGGATTCACAGTCAAGGGTGGACGAGTTCAATGATTTCAAACTGGTAGTGGAGGGCAACAGTACCCATATGACCGAATTTGAAGCAAATATGCATAGTATTGTCTCAAATGCAGGGATTGCCACATCCAGGCCAATGACTGCCAGTGATTTTGATATTTCGGTAAGTGAACAGAACACAGCTACCGGTCATTACGGTATTGTGCGCTACTCGTTCAAATGGACCCATCTGGCTAAGGTTTCTGGTTCTTCAATTATACTGGGTGATGTGTTCTTTGGCGGACAGTATATTTCAAATGGTGATACTTTTATCGTGAAAGTACCTGCAGGGTATAAAGTTTCAGGTACAACTCCTGAACCGGATGTCCAGCGTAAGGATGAACTGATATGGAACGGGCCCAGGACATTTAATTCTGGTGAGCCCAACATTACTTTTATTAAAGAGACTTCCTGGCTGCTTGTAGCAGGGATTTTAATACTGTTACTGGTCGCAGGAGCACTCATTTATCTGATAAAAAATAGTACGGGCAGCAGCAATTCACCAGTAAAACCTCAACAAGTAGTTGAGGTAGAACATCAAAAAATAGTTGAGGTGGAACCTGAAGAATTGGAATCTCCTGAACCTTTACAACCATATGTCAGTGCAGATTCAATTCTTGAATCAGACGAGGATATGATTATATCCATGCTTAAGGAAAGTGGTGGTGCCATGATGCAGTCAGGTATTGTTAAAAACAGTGGTTTTTCTAAATCAAAAACCAGTTCCCTGCTGAATAAGATGGTAGAGGATGGGTTGATACAGCGGGTCAAGAAAGGACGAGAGAATCTGGTTCGACTTGTGTGAAATCCATATAGTGTATTGAGGAGAACCTTGAAAGATGAGCGATGGTGTTTATAGAGGTCATCCAACAAGGATTGATGACCTGGCAGTTATGGTGGCAAGTGATTGTGTAGAATTAAGGTCATTTTTTCCCATACCGTTTGTTGATGTTACATCTGTTTTTATTCAATGTGGCAGCGCAGTGGTCATACGCCAGTAAGCCAGGGACGAGACAGTAATAATAAATATATTCTGTAACCAAATCCAGTTAATCAATATCTTTAACTTAACCGTTTGCAATATACATATCTATATGGAACGAGATGCACTCATTGATACTTTTGGGCGCAGGATAACCAGCCTGCGTATATCCATTACCGGTCAGTGTAACCTCAACTGTTTTTATTGCCATAACGAGGGGCAAAGTGGGCATGAGTCACAAATGAGTTCAGGACATATGGTCAATATTATAAAAACAGCATCTAAACTGGGAATAACAAAGGTGAAATTCTCAGGAGGCGAGCCCCTGATGCGCCAGGATTTCGAGGATGTACTGGTAGCTATCCCAAAATTTCGAGACGTTTCTGCCACCACAAACGGAGTGACACTTTCAAAAAGGGCTGTTTCACTCAAATCTGCCGGGCTGGACCGGGTTAATGTCAGCCTGGATACTCTGAAACCTCAAACGTATGCCAGTATATGCCGGTGCAACGAAGATATACACCCTATGGTGCTGGATGGAATACAGTCGGCAGTAAACGCTGGCCTGACTCCAGTCAAATTGAACATGGTAATGCTCAAAGGTATCAACGAAAATGAACTGGACGATATGATATCCTTTGTAAGAATGTTTGACGGGGATGTGATATTACAGATAATAGAACCCATGGACTTTGGCAATTACGGTGGCAAGGTTAACATAGATGCTATTGAGAGAGACCTTTGTTCAAGGGCTTCAGAGGTGGTTGAGCGCAAGATGCACCGCAGGAAGAAATATTTGGTGGACGGTGCTGAAGTAGAAGTGGTAAGACCCATTGACAATTCCCAGTTCTGTGCTAATTGCAGCCGTCTCAGGGTGACCGCTGATGGTAAGCTGAAACCATGCCTGCTGGTGAACGACAACCTTGTTGACACTGGAAGTGCAGGTATACATGAACTTGAAACATTGTTCTATAAAGCAGTGAACCTGCGCGAGCCGTTCTATAAAGGGTGATATTAAGACATCAGTATATATAGAATAGTAGTTGTTACAAACGTTTCAATAAGGGCTGCGATAAACAGTAGCGGTATAATCAATTTTATAAAGAACCTGACTGCCTGAAACAATTCCTGCTGAATGCTTATTTCCATTTTATGAGATATTTTCAGAAATGTAAGATAGCCAAGTCTCAATCCTATGGCTGCACTTAAAAATATCATAGGCAATTCAATTATTCCGTGTGGGATGAGTGCGGCCAATATTACAAGTACCCCGATTTCCCGGGCAACATCGAACACCACTACACCGACAAAAAAGCCGTTAATAAGAATGAACAGTATGGGCCAAAGCCCGAAAACCACTCCAAGTAACATGGCAATAAAACTATTGAGCGTGTTATTTGCAAAGATGAACAGCATAATGACCATAGGAGATTCGTCTGCTATCCAACCATAGGATTCTTCGAACTGTCCCATCAACTGTTCGACGATTTCCGGGTTGAAGTATCCTGCCAGATATCCTGCTAAAACAGAAACCGCGAACAGGCTTGTAATAATTATTAGATATGGACGCAGCAGGGTGATGTAAGTGCGCATATCTGGTGTGGTGCGACGGACAGGGTCGTTCCAAAAAGTTTCATCAGTATCTGTCATATTCCCAGCACCATCCTTACAGTGTTCCTGGTTGCCGGTGCCAGGCCAAGTACAATTATGGTCAGTTTCACCAGGTCTCTAAGCCGCTTTGATTCATCATCGTCATCGAACTGGGTATCGAGAATGTATATGACTGGAATGAATATTATGAGTTTTAAAGGGAACATGATACTGGCCGTCCCTGTCAGGTCGATAAGGAAGGAAGGTACAACGTGTTTTTCATAATATCCCAGAAAGTCCACACCAAAGAACGTTGACGAGGCATCCAGCATGTGTGCTAAGAGAATGGTGATATTGATACGCTGAGTGAACATGCTATACCCTGTGCGCCTGGCCACCAGATATACCAGCGCTACCAGTGCTGTTCCCAATACTGGTATTATGACCAATGCCTTGATGTTGGTGATACTTTCATTGGATAATAGTATAACAGATTGATCAGTACCCATACAATCCCTGCAGAGCCGAATGCTTTTTTCCAGTTCTTCACGTAGCCAGCCTTCTGCAGTATGATTGACAGGACAAGCAGTAGAACAGTTATCAGGAACATCAGAATGTATATTGGCGGGGTTATGAACAGGTACTGCAAAGGGGGGCTGAACAGTTCGGCATCTTCAAAGACCCTGAGTGTTGAGCCTGCAACGATAAAGGGAATGATAGCCTTGACAAAATCCCAGTCCGCCTTCACGTTAAGTTTGTCAAGTAGTTTTAATACACCGAACAGGCACAATCCCAGAATAATAGCCCAGGTTACCGTATTTACCGGGTTATAGCCTGTGTCATAAATTATAGGATCAATGTAATATTTGTAAATGAAGCCCTGTATGCCTTCTAAAATCCCCATAGTTTATAACCTCGTACGATATTATAGAATATGTTTCAAATGAATGATTCAAATGCTGATTTACCCGATTCAAGATGGATGCTGCTACCAAGAAATGTGGTTGTTGGTAACGGTGTGGTCAATGACATTGGTAACGTATGCAACGCACTTAAACTTAATGGGAATGCTTTGATAGTTAGCGGTCCCACAACCTTGCATAAAGCCGCCAAAACAGTAGGCCAGGTGCTTGAAGATACTGGCTGCAATGTTCATTCGACCGTGGTCCACCGGGCAGAAATGAGCGAAGTGGAAACGGTAGAGAATCTTATCACAGAGATCGATCCGAAAACCCAGGTTTTCTTACTGGGTGTGGGTGGCGGCAAAGCCATCGACATAGCAAAACTGGCATCTGAACGGGCAGGATGTAGTTTTATAAGCGTACCTACTGCCGCATCCCATGACGGGATTGTTTCATCCCGGGCTTCAATTTCACACAATGGCTTGACCGCATCCATAGAGGCTAAACCACCTGTGGCTGTAGTAGCAGATACACAGATCATTGCCAATGCACCATTCCGGCTTTTGGCGTCTGGCTGCGGTGATATCATATCAAAATGTACTGCAGTGCGGGATTGGGAACTTGCGCACCGGCTTAAAGATACTAAAATAAGTGAGTATGCATCCCACCTGTCCATGATGACAGCCAAGATACTCATGGATTCAGCAGAATCCATAAAACCCGACCTGCCTGAATCAGCCAGAATGGTGGTCAAAGCATTGGTGGCCAGTGGTGTGGCTATGAGCATTGCAGGTTCATCCAGACCTGCCAGCGGTTCTGAGCATAAGTTCAGTCATGCTTTGAACCAGGTAACCGCACAACCTGCATTGCACGGAGAACAATGCGGCGTGGGTTCTATAATGATGATGTACCTGCATGGGGGAGACTGGCAGAGGATACGCCAGACCCTGGCGACCATAGGTGCACCCACAAATGCAAAAGAACTTGGTATTGACCAGGAAGATATTATCCAGGCACTAATACAGGCCCATACAATTCGTCCGGAACGCTATACCATACTGGGCACCGGGTTGACAGAAGGGGCAGCGAGAAGGGTTGCAAGTATTACACAGGTCATAGAATGACTACCCCTTAATGAAATATTATGTGTTTATATGTTTAACTGAGGATTATTATACCCAAAATCAGGAGAATGAATAATGGATGAAGATACAATTGTAACACTCATTGGCGTAAGAATGGCAAAACCCGGAAATGTGTTCGTATTCAGGGGAAAGACTCCTGATTGTGAAGGTTGTAAGCTGAATAATACATGTTTGAACCTGGATATTGGTGGACATTATAAAGTAGTGAGCGTAAGAGATTCACCTCTTCTTGATTGTGCTGTACACGATAAAGGTGTCCAGGCTGTTGAAGTGGTGGAGGCGCCATGGACTGTACTTCTTGAGAGCAGGATGGTACGGGAGGGTTCAACAATAGTGTATGAACCGGTAACGTGCAATGAAACCGATTGTGATATGTTCGATATGTGCCGGAATCCGGGGCCAGTCCCTGGGAATAGATATAAAATTGTAAATGTGGTTGGCGAGCCTGAGGGTGAATGTGCTAAAGAGTATTCGCTGAAGATAGTAGAGATGAAAAAATAGGACACCGTTAATTATAAGCATACCAGACACAATCTAAGACGACCAAATCAATTGTGAACAATACAAATCATATCATCGGAGGATAATTTATGGGAAAAACTGGTTCAATAGAATGGGGCCGAATCAAAGGACGGAAGGGCAAAGTCAGATTAGTTGAAAAAAGCAATATGACACACAAGCGTCCTGGTCCTGCACAGCGGTTCAATTCAGCTGGTGTCAAGCGCAGACGATTCAAGCGTTCTGAAAAGGCAATACAGAAATAAGTATTATAGATTGCGTCGATTTCGGCGCATAGCTTCTTTTTACGGTTATTTGAGTAGTATAAATTGTTTAATATACTACCTGTTAGTATGAAGTATTGTAGTACCCAGATGTACAAATAGATACACATCATTGTATATTTATTTACCAGGTGTGAGTTAAATCTGGACAACACAAAAATAATACTTGACGAGAATGAGATGCCAAGGTCATGGTACAATATCCTGCCAGACCTTCCAATACCATTAGAGCCACCACTGAATCCTGCCACCATGGAACCCATTGGTCCGGATGATCTTTCACCCATTTTCCCCATGGCTCTAATCAAGCAGGAAATGAGCTAGTGTCAAGTCAACATCAAAGTGTCAGATTATAATGTGTATTGATAGCGTATTTGGATACATTATAGGGTTGACTTGACACTAGGATCGCTATATCGATATCCCTGAAGAAGTGCGGGATATTTACAGGTTATGGAGGCCGTCTCCACTGTACCGGGCACACAGGCTGGAAGCAGCTCTTAAAACCCCTGCCAGGATATATTACAAGTATGAAGGCGTGAGCCCGGCAGGCAGCCATAAAACTAACACCTCCATAGCACAGGCATATTATAACATGAAAGAGGGTGTTGAACGTATCAGTACCGAGACCGGTGCCGGACAGTGGGGAAGTGCACTGGCTATGTCCTGCTGTTTCTTTGATCTTGAATGCATGGTCTATATGGTCAAGTCAAGTTTTGAACAAAAACCCTACCGCAAATCCCTGATAAATCTGTGGGGCGCTAATGTCATACCCTCACCCAGTAACCAGACCCAGTCAGGCAGGTCTATACTTGAGAAATATCCTGACACTTCGGGCAGCCTGGGTATTGCCATTAGTGAAGCTGTGGAGGATGCGGCCACACATGAGAATACCAAGTATTCACTGGGCAGTGTATTGAACCATGTGATGCTGCATCAGACTATCATCGGGCAGGAAGCAATGACACAGTTGGCAAAAGTGGATGATTATCCTGACGTGTTAATAGGATGTGTGGGCGGAGGCAGTAATTTTTCAGGCATCAGTTACCTGTTTTTGCAGGATAAGATAAAGAAGGGCAAGGAGATTGATGTAGTAGCCGTTGAACCTACTGCATGTCCCACTCTGACGGGCGGAGAGTTCAGGTATGATTTCGGGGACACAGCAGAGATGACTCCCCTGCTCAAGATGTATACACTTGGTCATGAGTTCGTGCCACCACCCATTCATGCGGGCGGGCTGAGATATCACGGAGATTCTCCAATCATAAGCCGGCTGTATGCGGACGGCCTGATGGGGGCTGTGGCTTATCACCAGACCGAGATATTTGATGCGGCAGTGAAGTTTGCCAGAACGGAAGGGATTGCGCCTGCTCCTGAATCAGCTCATGCCATCAAGTGTGCCATGGATACGGCACTGGAGTGCAAAAAATCTGGCGAAGAGAAGACCATCCTGTTCAACCTGAGTGGTCACGGGCACTTTGATATGGGTGCTTATGACAGCTACTTCAATGGCGCCATGACCGACGAATAGATGTAAATGGGTGCTTCGGCACCCTGCATACTTTTTTAAAACAATACTTCCATATTAATTTTGGTTTATTTGAAGATTATAGAGAGATTTTTCGGGAAAAAAGAGGAATTGCCTCGACAGGTATCACTTAAGTTCAGTGAGCTGTCTGGCTGGATTGAGAATGAGTCGGACCAGATGTTCAGGGAACTGAGGTCACATATCCAGCGAACGTATGGAGGGATTCGTGAGGCTCTTGAAGAACTTGATAACAGCAAGGTTCAATTGATCAATGCTGAGTTTGGGGAGAAAGTATTCAAAAGGTTAGCAAAAGCGGGTGCATCGAACCGGGACAATCTGGTAAAGAACCTGGACATCATAAAGGACAGGACAGTTGTACCTGAAGATACAGACCCTGCCAAAGCGTTAGAATTCTATACAGATACCAGAGCTCTTTTGACCACGTCTCTTGAGAATGCTGCTCGGAGCCAGCAGTATGTAAAAGCGCTTTTTCCAGAGGCTTACAGGGATATTCTGGCAGGGCTGAAACACCTGGATGTCCTGCTGAATGAGCTTGTTGCCCCCATCAATGAAGTGAAGGTTGAACTGGAAGCATACGAAAGGATGCCAGGGGATATGGGACTCATAACCCAGACCCAACAGCAGATACAGGAGAAGCAGAAGAATATCAATGACCTCACTGGCAAATATGAGACATTGAAAGCTGAACTAGGCTCTGAAGAGTCTAAACTGGAAGAGATAGAATCGGGTGCTGAGTTTACCATGGCACGGGAACTGGAAGAGCAGGCCCGGACCATTGAGGGGCAGGTATCCGGCATTGATTCGAACCTGGCAGGGTTGTTTGCTCCGCTGTTCAAAGCCCTGTCCAGAATGGAAAAACAGGACGAGAGCAGGCGGCATATCATGTCTGCTGAGAGCAGGAAGGTCCTGAAGATATTGAATGGCGAGCCGGTCCTGGCACTTGGGACAGATATCACCCCGTTCCTGACTGAAATGAAAGTGCGTGTGGAGGACGGGAGTCTGGGGCTTAAGCCGCAGAAGATTAACAAGATACTTGAGCAGATAGACAGGTTGGTGGGGACTGATGTCCTGTTGAGGCTTAAAAGTCAAAGGGAGGAATATTCTTCAAAACTTGTGGCTGTGCAGGGGGAGTTAGAGGGGCTTTCTGTTTATAGGGAGAAAACACAGATTGAAGATAGGATATCCGAGTGCCGGAATATGAAGGGTTCTACTGGACAGAAACTGGATGCTGAGAAGAAGGACCTTGCAAGGTTGAAGAAGGAAGTTGAGGAATTGAAGACAAGGCTGGATTCTGATTTGAGCGATATTTTTGGGAAGGATATTAAAGTGGGATATTGATTGTTAGGACTTGAAAAAAAGATTTGTGGCGCCCGGAATGGACGCTTGGTTTAGTAATTTCTTATTCAAATAGGTTTTTAAGGTGCAGTTATACTGTCGTAATATTCAACGTTGGCTGAGGCATTGTAGTTGAAATCAATATGCTCAACAGTGTTAACTGTAAAAGTAAAGGTTCCATCTGCACGTTTAACCCTGTCTGATATTAAGGTGACTATTCCAAGTGCATCAGTTATTCCAGCATCATTGTCATGTGTTAAGTTGTCCCAATAACCTGTTACTGTTGCTCCTTCTATTGGACCGTTAGCATCTACAACAGTTAATGTAGCGATTGCATTTGTGTTTATGCCAACAATTCTCTTTGACATTTCAATGCTGGCTATGTGCATCTCATCTTTGACAGGCGACGGTGTGGGTGTCGTCGTGGGTTTGGTGGCGGCCAGGGCATTGACCAGTCCGTACCCGAAGTAGATGTCCTTACCAGTTGCTCCCAGGTCGGTCTCTGTATCACGCAGTTTCTGCCTGACTTCGGCAGGGTCCCAATAGCCGTTGTTGTTTGCATCGTATCCCGCATCGGTCACTGACGTGATGAGTACCAGTGCTGCAACACCGGTCACATGTGGTGTGGCCATGCTTGTACCGTCCCAGGTATCGCCGCTGTAACCGCCGTTCAGTGTGGTGAGTTAATATCAACTCCCGGTGCTGCCAGTTCCACCTGTGTACCATAGTTTGAGAACCAGGCGATATTGTTGTTCTGGTCCGTTGCAGACACGGCAATGACTGAATTATATGCGGCTGGATAAAGTACTGCCCTGCGTTCGTTACCAGCGGCAGCCACGAGAAGCACCCCGCTATTGTATGCGTTGTCACATGCTTTACTAAGCAAGATAGAATTGTAAGATCCTCCAAGGTTCATGGAAGCTACATCCATATTATTTATCTATAGGCCCAGTCAATTGCGCTGATTATATTGCTGTAAGAGCCGCTGCCACTTGCATCGAGCACTTTCAGGGCATAAAGATTGACTTCTGGGGATACTCCGATAACGCCAAAATCATTATTGATTGCCGCTACTGTACCAGCCACGTGAGTGCCGTGTCCCGTATCATCTATTGGGTCGTTATCACTGTTGACGAAATCATAGCCACTTTGGTAGTTAGATGCCAGGTCAGGATGGTTGTAATTGATACCTGTATCGATGATGGCTACATCGACTCCTGCGCCAGTGATTCCATTTGCATGTGCCTGGGGTGCCTGTACCTTGTCTATGCCCCAGGGTGTAACCTGTCCCATGGCATGGGCGTCATCAGGCTCTATGATGTCTATTTTAGGGTTGCGTGAAAGCCCATAGAGTGCTTGTACGGGTACTTCGGCAGCAATTGCGGGAATGATGGTAAACTAAACATTGACCTTCCCACCGTAGGCTTCTACCAGTGCTGCATTGGGCTTGTCCTTGAACCCGATTAAAACCTTGACCATTTTGTCTTCAGGTGGCGCTGCCGCCACCGGTGCCAGCATGGACACCAATATTATAAAGATTGTCATAATGCTAAATATTCTCATATATTCCCTCCAAAACTATTAGAGTGATAATTTTACTATATGTCCTATAATTAAATATCTTACAATTAGAATGTTATTCATGACCTACCCTAACAATCTCCTGCGCATTGACCTGGATTCAGGTACCACAACCACAGACCCCATCCCCCAGCCTATCCTCCGCAAGTTCATGGGCGGCAAGGGTCTGGCAGCCCACTACCTCTACAACGAGAACCCGCCCGGATGCGACCCCCTCTCACCCGATAACCTGCTCGCCATCATGAACGGTCTCCTGACCGGCGCCCCCGCGACCAACTGCGTCAACTTCTCAGTCTGTGCCAAAAGCCCGCTCACCGGCACCTGGAACGACAGTCACTGCAACGGCTGGTGGGGCACAGAACTGCGGTATGCCGGATACATGGGCCTGCTCATCAAGGGCAAATCGAAATCGCCCGTGTATATCAATATCATTGACGACAGGGTGGAGATACTGGATGCCACTGACCTGTGGGGTATGGATACTTTTTCAGTCCAGACAGAATTGAAAAAACGCCATTCCACTGACCGTGAGGCCAGGGTGTTGACCATCGGGCCTGCCGGAGAGCGCATGGCAAAACTGGCTGGCGTATTTGCCGAAAACCGCACTGCTGCCCGCGGGGGATTGGGTGCGGTCATGGGCAGCAAGCACCTGAAAGCCGTGGTGGTCTCCGGGCACGGGAAATATGAACCTGCTGACCCTGCCAATTTCAGGTCGATTCGGCAGAGGATAAATGAGAAAGTCAGGAACAGCAGCGGTGTGGCTAATCTCAGGAAAATGGGCACGGCTGAACTGGTGAAAGTAGTGAACGAGACCGGGGGCTGGAGTACACGTAATTATACGACCGGACGGGATGATGGTCTATGTGAAAAGCTGGATGGGTTCGCCATTAAGGACAAATTGTGGGATGGTGGAGCCCGGCGCCGCCCCTGTCCGGGATGTGCCATACAGTGCAGCCACCTGGCAGTGGTGCAGGAGGGAAAATATCGCGGCCTAATACACGACGGTCCGGAATTCGAATCAATCACTCTGCTAGGTTCCAACTGCGGTATTGATGACCCGGCAGTGGTCACGGCCGCTGAACACCTGTGCGACAAATACGGGCTTGACAGCATGAGTACTGGCAGTACTATATCCTTCCTGATGGAATGCTATGAACGGGGCCTTATCAATAAAGAGGATACTGGTGGGCTGGAGTTGACATTCGGGAACAGCGATGCGCTTATCGAGGTCATACATATGATGGGGGAGGGTGAGGGCGCACTGGCCTTTGCCTCAAATGGCACCAGGGATGTTGCTCTGGGTATCGGGCAGGGTTCAGTGGATTTTGCCATGAATGTCAAAGGGCTGGAGATGCCTGCATACCTGCCCCAGACAGCTAAAGGGCAGGCCCTGGCATATGCAGTATCGGACCGGGGCGCCTGTCATTTGCGTCCCTGGACCTATGGAAAAGAAGTGCTGGGCAGGGGCGGGCAGCTTGACCCCATGGTCACGACCGGTAAAGGCGAGATGGTCTGGGACGGTCAGCAGCGCAACGCCATTTATGATTCAGTGGGCGTGTGCAAGTTTATCACCTATGCAGCCGGGCTGGATGACCTCCATGACCTTTATTTGGCAACTACCGGATTTGACATGGACCGCCATGAGTTCGACGAGGCAGGCAGACGGGTGGCCGTAATAACACGGGCTTTCAATAACAGGGAAGGTTTTGACAGGAGACACGATACCCTGCCCGCACGGGTTACTACACAGGGGGAGCGGCCCGTTACAGGTGCACAACTGGATGCTATGCTGGATGAATATTACTATGCAGCGGGTTTTACAAAAGAAGGACTTGTACCCGAGTCCCTGCTTGTGGAACTGGGTATACAGTCCTGAAATAATTAATAGTTTGAACAGCCAGATTTTTTACGCCATTAAAGACTTTAGTTCTTCTACCAGGCTCTGTTGGATAGATGTAGAACGGTCGCCTCCGCAAACGCATCCCCTGATGCCGATAATATCTGGATCGATCTGGTTTAAGTTATCCATATCTTCAAATTTGATGGTACCTGCAATTGCGCTTAAAAGTCCCAGGTCCCTGGCCGAGTTCACGAAACTGGAGAGTTCCTCATTGGTCATGAATTCAAAAGCAGACCGGCCGTCCTTGATGCCTGTATCCATCATAACAACATCTGCTCCGCACTCAGCACAGACAGATGGCAATTCACTAACCGGAATGGAATTGATACGCTTATAATCAGCATAGCCGGAAATGACTACTTTCTTTGTCGGGTCATAGTCCTTTACTGACCTTACAACATTCTCGGCTACATCAAGGGCCTGTTCCCTTGTCTGGATGTCGAATAATCCCACTTTGATGTATTCTGCACCGGCCACGGCAGCACCAAGAGCTGCAAGGGATGCAGTACCGGGTTTGTAATTCATATCCCCTATGGTGGCACTTATGGGCAGTATTGGGTTCACTGCTTCTCTCACAGACCTTATAACCCAGGGAAAGTTAGCGCCTAGACTACCTTCTTTTGGGTTCTTGACATCAATGATATCCGCTCCCCCGTTGGCTGCAGCTTTTGCTTCTTCTGTATTGATGGGACTTACCAGTAGTTTCATGTTAAATTACCTCTAACCTCTATGTCCTTGGTTACTGAGCTATCGTAATATATATGTTGCTATATTGAACAACTCATATTCATTACGTTATACTTTATATATTACAAAAAACCTTAATAGCAGTGAGTATCGACATTTTAAATATCCAATAAATAATTTTAATCTAAATTCATGTTTCGCGTAATATTTGTACTTGATATCTTGGACAGACAGGTCGTGCATGCCGTTAAGGGAGAACGGGAAAAGTACGGTCCCATCCACAATTTTAGCAAAGTCTGTAAGACTTCGGACCCACTTGAAATTGTACATGAACTGGTGCCCAGTGAGGTCTATATAGCTGACCTGAACCGGCTGGAGAACCGCGGAAACAATGACGAGGTCGTAAAACAGATTGGCTGGAAAAGCAAGACCATGCTTGACCTTGGTGCATCTTCCATTGATGATGTGCATCTGGGCCACGAGTTGGCTGATTCCATAGTTATTGGCACGGAAACCGCTACTCATGACCTGCTTGAAAGTGCTACGGGTTTTTATCCCAGGTCTATTAACATGAGCATCGATATCAAGGGGGGCCAGATATTGACTCCTGAACCGGCATTTAAGTTGCCGCCCATCGAACTGATTCAAATGCTAAATAGTTATGACATTAATGACCTGATAATACTGGAACTGAGCAAGGTGGGTACTTCCAGCGGTATCAACACTGAGTTCTTAGAGCAGATTGTGGACCACAGCGACCATAACATACTGCTTGGCGGCGGTGTCAAGGACAAGGATGATATCAGTCTACTGAAAGATGTGGGGCTGGAAGGTGTGCTGGTAGCAACTGCGGTACATAACGGTGCGCTGTCACTGGATCTGATACAGTAATATTGTTCAATTGGTTTGCATTTTCATGAAGTAAGCCGCTTGACCAGTTCATCAGGGTCCAGTATTTCCTGTTCTCCTGATTCCATATCTTTCAGGGCCACCTTGCCCTGTGCCACTTCGTCTTCGCCAATTATCACGGCCCACTTTGCATTCACGTTATTGGCAAATTTTAACTGGGCCCCAAAACTCCTGCCCATGACGTCAACATCAACTATCATATGTTCACGCAGGGTTTGGGCAATACGCATGCCTTCTTTGCGGGTCTCATCAAAACAGACCACGACAACCCTGCTCTCTTCAGGAGGCTGGGCGGTACACACTTCCATGACCCTGTCAAACCCGAGTGCGAACCCGGTGGATTCAATGTCTTTTCCCCCGAACAGGTGTGCCAGCCTGTAGGACCCGCCGCCGCAGACCTGGTTCTGTGCTCCCAGGCCGCTGCTGTAAATCTCAAAGACCATGCCTGTGTAGTAGTCCAGTCCCCTGGCGATGCCGAAATTGACGGTATAGTCCAGGCCGTGGATGTCAAGCAGGTCCAGTATTGCCTGGAAGGTTTCCAGTTCTTCGATGTTGCCTAGCAGCCGTTTTGCCTCATCTACGGCATCGCTGCCTGTCAGTCCGATTAGTTCGAAGAGTTTTTCCCGCATCTGGATGTCGGCATCTATCTCTTCAAGGTAATCTTCCAGGCCCTTGTCGTCCTTTTTGTCAACGAGCCGCATTATCTGGCCCTGGGTTGCGGCATCCAGTCCTGTGAACAGTGTCCTGATTACGCCAAGATGCCCCACATTGAGTTCACCGTCCGCGCCTGCATCTTCAAGCATACGGCAGGCCAGGGCTATGACCTCGGCTTCGGCCTCTGGCCTGGGACTGCCTATAAGCTCGGCGCCGAATTGCCAGAATTCCCTGAACCTGCCTTTTTGGGGACGTTCGTACCTGAAACAGTTGTCGAAGTAGTAGAGTTTGACGGGCTTTGGTGCGCGCTGGAGTTCGTTGACGTACATCCTGACCACGGGGGCTGTGAGTTCAGGGCGCAGTGCCATCTCCCTGTCGCCTTTGTCCTTGAAGTTGTATATCTCGCCCAGGATGCCTTCGCCTGATTTGACGGTGAAGAGTTCTATCTGCTCGAAGGTTGGGGTTTTTATTTCGTTGTAGCCCCATCGTTTGGCGGTTTGGCGGAGTTTGGTTTCGATGAATCTTCGCTTTAGGTTCTCTTCGGGTAGGAAGTCCCTGGTTCCTCTGGGTTTTTGGATCTTCATGTGTGGGTCTCCGTTGTATTGGGGTGATAAGGATGTTATGGGAAATAGGTTTTGTTATGGGAGAAGGTAATGTAATCAGGGTTATCGGGTACATCCTGTGAAAATATCAAAATCATCTGCACCAGAGATTAATAGCAAATAGCACTAATCCCGAACAGACAGCACATTCCAGTTCTTTGATATGCAACTACACTCCCCATCCCCCTTCAAATATTTCCTGCTGAAAAAAGAGATGACAATCATGAAGATTATTACATAATTTGTAATGGTAATCCACACTTGACTGACTCCCCTCAAATTGTTCACTTATTACTTATGTGAGTTGATATTAATTAATCTAAACCAAAAATATAATATTGCAGAGGTATAATAACATATTAAAATATATACTTTATATACTATGAAAAAGTTTCAATTATTTACTGTTATCGTTTTCGGTTTGATAGT
>QBUR01000133.1 GCA_013374385.1 Candidatus Methanocomedens sp.
CCCGCCTGCTATTGAAAATGAATTAATACTGATGCCGATAAATCTCAGGACCACATTTCCAAAACAGGCAAATAATGTAAGAATGATCAGTGCAGTTATTGCTGCTTGGAATATGCACACAGCACGTTTATCTTTGATTTCCCGCAATAAGCTTCCTGAAATTGGTATCTGAAGTGGAGGATTCACGACTGCAAGCAGTGTAATACTGTTTATGAGAATAGCTTCGAATACTTCTACCATATCAAATCATCTCGAATTTGGTATAACAATTTAATAGAAAAGGATTCTTATTGGCAATAACATTTTGTGCATTTTATATCAGTTTGTTGTATAATTAAGGACACTGCCCAGGCGTAACCTCGAAAGTGCCTGTAGTATTGAAAATGTGCAAATTCCTGCCCCGCCAATAATGGCATAGGTTTTTAAAACCTTAAAAAGAAAAAAAAATGAGACCAGAGGTCTCACTTTACTATATCGTGCAGATTAAACTTGTACGGACCCAGGTTTCCACCGAAGTTGCCTGCTGATATCTTTTTGACACCGGGTATCATTACCGCGGCCTTGATACCTGCCAGCATTGCTTGCGAAATGACCTTCTCATCCAGTCCGTTGATAACGATCTCATAGATACCGTTCACATCAGCTGGTACATTGCTGCCCTCCACCTTGTTCTTGATACTGGGTGAGAACTTCTCATTGCTGGTAGCCTTCATGAACGAGTAATTATTGGCCCCGACCTTTGAACCACTTGCCACTATACCACCAGGGAAGGGAGTTATGACACCGTCTACTTTGTCGATAGCATCAACAGCAGCCTCGGCTGCAGCCAGTGCTGCCATCTGGTTCTCGGCTAACATGAAGAAATTACCGCCTGCAATACCAGCTACTCCACCGATGCCATGCTCAGCGATAAAATCGCCTTCCATCATGGGGATTCTGTATGCTTTGCGGCCGCCCATTTCCAACTCAGACTCCATGCCATCGCCAAAGAACTTGAGTTTGAACCCTATATCGAACTGCTTTTCAGCGTCGGGCAGTCCGTTGTACACATGGGCGGTTGGTGCGGTCAATACGCACTGTCCCAGCCTGTTAAGCAATTGTTCATCAAGGCTCTTGAACCCGAATGAACATATCTGGATGTACACACCGGGCCTACCGTCCGGTGTTTCATCTCCGCCTACCACTTTTTCAATACCTGCTTCTGCCGGACATGCAATTACTGATGTTCCGAATCCTGTAGCCTCTCTTGCTGCTACAAGAGCCCAGCGCTCGGTGGCTCCGGTTATCAATACCCTTGCAATCTTTATCGGAAATGCTTCTGCATATGTGTCTTCTATTTCTACTCCATTCAATTCCATTAAAAATCCCTCTAAGTAACTGATTTTACCGATGGATACATATACTCATCGAAATTGTTCGGTTCTATTGGGTTTGAACATGACGAGTAATGAATTGAATGTCCAGATTATCAGAAGTAAACGCAGGAAAAAGACTATTCAGGCAAAACTGAACGGCAACACATTGGTCGTGTATATGCCTGCCGGATTAAGTGAAACAAAAGAGTCAGAGCTCATCCATAAGATGAAGACCAAAGTTGAGAATAAACGGACCCGCAAGGCTCTCAATGACGACGATTACCTGGAAAAACATGCTGATGAGTTCAACCGTCACTATTTCAACGGCCAGCTCAAAATAGTCTCCATCAAATATGTTACCAACCAGAATACCCGCCGTGGAAGCTGCACCCCTGCAAGAGGTAGCATACGTATTTCCCACGAGCTGGCTGAAATGCCGAGATGGGTGCTGGATTACGTTATCATGCATGAGATAACACATCTGGAACACCCCAACCATTCCCGGAAGTTCTGGAACAAGGTGAATGAATACAAATACACTGAGCGGGCAAGAGGATTCCTGATCTGTAAAGAACTGGAAAAGAACGACATATCAGAGGATGAGAAACAATAAATAATCAAAACATTGAATAATCTACCAGACAAACAGAGTACAATTATGAACAACCATCCCACATTTCTGCTGACCGGGACCTCATCGGACTCGCTCAGGGACATGACCATCGTAATGGCAGTAACAGGCAGCATCGCAGCCGTGCGTACAATTGAACTGGCGAGGGAACTGGTACGCCGCGGTGCCAGTGTCAGGGCGGTGATGAGCGAGGCAGCACAGGGTATCATCCACCCGGACGCCCTGCATTATGCCACAGGCCAGCCGGTCATAACCAGTATAACGGGGGCGGTGGAGCATGTGGAATATTGCGGCGAGGACGGCGTTGCCGACCTGCTGTTGGTTGCCCCGTGTACGGCAAATACTATTGGCAAGATGGCATTGGGAATCGATGACACGCCGCCCACTACTTTCGCTACTACGGCATTGGGATGCAGTGTGCCCGTGATGGTAGTTCCGGCCATGCACGGTTCCATGTACAACCACCCGGGTGTGCTGGAGAATATCGAGAAACTAAAACAGAGGGGGGTACACATATTGGACCCGGTTTTGGCTGAAAAGACTGCCAAGATGGCCTCTAATGAAGATATTGTGCTGGAGGTTGAGCGCCTGCTGGGCGGCGGCAGTATGGAAGGCAGGAAAGTGGTCATAACCGGCGGCGGGACCGTAGAACGTATTGACCCTATCAGGATTTTGACAAACCGGTCGTCAGGGCGGACTGGTATTGCACTGGCACTGGAGGCATACCGCAGGGGAGCGAATGTGACACTGGTACAACCCGTTCCATCGGGCTTGCCCGGCACTGGCATAACAGAAGTAGCGGCCGAATCTGCTGAGGAGATGACCCGCTGCGTGCTTGATGAGATTGAGAAGGGATGTGACCTGCTCATCAGTTCTGCGGCTGTATCTGATTATACGATTGAGCCCCTGAATGATAAGATAAAGTCGGGGAAGGATGGGATTACCCTGACCCTTCGGCCCACCGGTAAATTGCTGCAAACGGTTAGGGGGCACTATCCTGATTTGGACATGATCGGATTCAAGGCCGAGGCTAATGTGAGCAGGGATGAACTGCTCAAAAGCGCCAGGAACCTTATGGACAGGTACGGTCTTGTGATGGTGGTTGCCAATGATGTGGGCGTAAGTGGCATGGGCACTGAGGATAATACTGTATATTTGTTGGAGTCCAGTGGTATTGTAACGGGCCCTGTGACCGGGAATAAACAGGTTATTGCCGGTTCCATACTGGACAGGTACCTTGAGGTTTCCGGATGATGGGCAGTGCTTTTGCCCCGGCCCATATCACAGGTTTTTTTTCGGTAATGCCCAATTCTGAACCGCTAAGGGCAGGTTCGCTCGGGTGCGGGCTGTGCCTTGAAGTCGGCATTAGGGCTGAAATTGATGCCAATTCTTCTGTATCTGTCATCACATTGAACGGTGAGCACACGGATTTTCCCACGGTCGAGTATGTGTTAGCTGAACTGCTGGGGACGAACAGACCACCTTTTTCCATTAACCTGACCTCGGATGTCAGGCCGGGTTTCGGGTTTGGGGTGAGCGGGGCTGCGGCATTGGCTGCCGGCTTTGCCGTTACACAGGTATATGGTGCTGGCATGAGCAAACGGGATGTGGCGGCTTTGGCCCATTGTGGTGAAGTGTTGAACAGGACAGGGATGGGGGATGTGGCCGGACAGTGTGCCGGGGGGCTGGTGATGCGGACTGTACCCGGAGCGCCTGGCGTGGGTGTTACGCAGCGGATACCTGTGCAGCCGTGTGAAATTTCCTGGGTGTGCCTGGGCGAGATTTCCACGGCATCAATTTTGGATGAGGAGATGACCATGCAGCGTGTCAATGACATGGGGCTGAAGGCATTAAAGTCGCTACAAAAACGACCGGGACTTGAGCATTTCATGTCATTGTCCAGGCAGTTTGCCGTTGAGACCGGGCTTGTCAGTAGCCGTGCTTTTGATGCGGTGGAGGCTGTGGAAGCACATGGTGGGATGGCCAGCATGGCTATGCTGGGGGATACTGTTTTTGCGCTGGGAGGCGGCGAGGTTTTGGAGGAATTCGGTGAGGTTGGACACAGTCGCATCGGATTTGTGGGGGCTCACTAACTTACGTTTTGATCGAATGATGTAGATTACATCGATAGATTAATTATTTACGTGAACCGTACATAGTGGATTGAATATTCACAGCATATCAGGAGGACAACAATGGCATTATCCAGATCACGACTTAAATTCAAACGGTACTTAAAAGAATTGATGCATAATTTCAGGTTCACATATGAAGAGATAAGCAAAGCAACCGGTATAGATGAGGAGCGGTTAAGAGCTATTAATAAGAAAGAAGACCCTACTTTCGAAGAAATCATGGCGCTCAAAAAATATTCCGTTGATACAACTAAGGAGCGTACCGAGGACGAGGGTGAATAAAGTCCAATATTCTTTATGAAATAGGGGGGTTTTCCACCCCCTTTTTACATTGTCATAAAGATAAACATCTGGACCAAACCTACCATAAAGCCGAGTACGCCGCCGATAATGGTGATGTAGCGTAGTTCATTGGATGATACCCGCATGACTATATTTTCCAGCTGGTTCAGGTCATAGCCGTCGATTTTTTTCTCAATTATGTCTTTGAAGTCCACTTCACTCTCTATCCTGCGGATAAATTCAGTGATGAGTCCTTCTTTGTTCTTGTTAAGTGATTTTTTCACTTTCGAGCGCATGTAGGCATTGATGGTTACGTTTATTTTCGAGAGTATTTCGCTTTTACCTTCATAGTCTGAAGTCTTGAAGAAATCATCGACCATACCATCTATTTCGGAGCCGAGGTCGAGGTTCTTTAATATCACGGTCAAGTCTTTAATTGATATTAGTTCTTCTTCCACTGTTGCAGCGATGCTGGTTGCGATATCGTTGCGGCGTTTTGGTAGCACCCCCTGGACCTTTAGTGGTCCTATACCTATGGGTTTATGGGGGCGGAAGAGCATCTTGACTGCTATGTAGTTGGTGGTATAACCTATGAGGCCGCCGACAATGGGGAAAAGTAATAAACTGTAGTCCATCAGGTCAAATATTTATCCGTTGACTATTTTAATGTTGGCGTTTCTGCCAGGAGCTCAGCGGTCTCTAATTATCTCCATATCGATACGGATAGTTTTAAGTCATTTATAGGGTAGTATATACCCTGAAACTAAGGTGAAAACAATGGCCAATGTTACGCAATCCTATCTGACCCCAAATGAAAAAGAAATTTTAATAGCATCAGGTAAACTTGACAGTGCTCAATATCCTCAACATCTAGCTGAATTATCGGGTCTCAGTGTAGAAGCGTCTGTGCAGAGTGCTTTTTTACTGCAAGAAAAGGGGCTCGTAAAGATAATTGAAGACATTGATACGAATTATATATTAACAAATGAAGGGAATGACTATGCAAATAATCATTTGCCAGAGCGTCGATTTATTGAATATATTAATAAATTGGATAAAATTCCCACAATTAATGAACTTAAGGATCAATTTGGCCCCGAATTTGTAATAGCTTTGGGACAGTCACGTAAGAAGAACTGGGTACAGATTGGTGAAGGTAAAGTTTACCTTAATTATCCTCTTCAAGGACCGGGAAATGATGAGGTATTATTACTTCAGATACAGGCTAACAATGTAATCGACTCTTTGCTTCAAATTGAATCCTATCAACAAGCAATAAATAACCTTATAAAGCGAAATTTAATAGAAAAAAGTGAAGATAAAACCATACAAATTGAAATAACAGAATCTGGTTTGGACATTTTCAATTCCGGTATAACTATCGAAGAAGACATCGCCCAGCTCACATCAGACCTTATCAGAACAGGCGAATGGAAACAAAAACACCTGCGTCCATACAACATCAATGCGCCGGTTCAGCCCATATACGGTGCTAAGTTACACCCTTACCAGCGGCTCATCGATGAGATGCGCCAGATATTCCTTGAGATGGGGTTTACAGAGATTAAGGGGGATATTATCCAGAGCAGTTTTTGGAACTTCGATGCCCTGTTCCAGCCACAGGACCATCCTGCCAGGGAGATGCAGGATACCTTCCATCTGGACGGTACCAGCGACCTGCCAGAAGAATTTACACAGCCTGTGGCTGCTATGCATGAACACGGCGGCGACATAGCGAGTAAAGGATGGGGGTATAAATGGAGTCCTGACATTGCCCGGATGAACGTATTGCGCACCCATACCACTGCCATTACCATCAAACATTTGGCAGATAACCCTAAACCCCCGGTCAAGGCTTTCTGTATTGACCGGGCCTACCGCCGTGAGACCATTGACCCTACCCACACCCCGGAATTCGAGCAATTGGAAGGTGTGGTCATGGACGAGGGTATGAGTTTCGCAGACCTGCTTGGGCTTTTGATGGAATTCTACTATAGGATGGGTTTTGAGGATGTCAGGTTCAGGCCAGCCTATTTTCCTTATACCGAGCCCAGCGTGGAGCCGGAGGTGTATATTGAGGGTATGGGCTGGATAGAATTGGGCGGGGCCGGGGTTTTCCGTAATGAGGTGACTGAGCCGCTGGGTATCAAACATCCGGTGCTGGCATGGGGACTGGGTGTGAGCAGGCTGGCAATGCTGAGATTGGGGTTAAAGGATTTGCGGGAGTTGTACCAGTCAGATATTGATTGGTTGAGGAAGAGTCCTGTGTGTGGGGACTGATTTTCTATTTTTTATTGAATAGTAGAAGGGTGCGTATGTTTGTCTACAGAATCTACCAAATATTTAATTGTACAAACTACATTACATCTATTAAGTGATAATCGGTCGTGTCCCCTAGTTACTGAACAGGCACTCTGAACGTTAATAATTCTTTCAATGTCCAAATATGGTCTGTAAGTTTCTGAGCCACAGCTGG
>QBUR01000132.1 GCA_013374385.1 Candidatus Methanocomedens sp.
CCCCTTCTGTGTCCTCTGTGCCCTCTGTGGTTTATTTCCAATCACTTGTTGTACAAACCACATTAAAATAAAACCACGGAATACACATAGAGCACAGAGCTTGTACCATTTTTCCCCCTCTGTGTCCTCTGTGCCCTCTGTGGTTTTCTTCGTTGATTACCAATTAATTTATCATATTAACACCTTTTAAACCACCGTGAAATGCAAAAAGTGCAACAAGACAGCCATTCATTTTCAGCCATACAGCGGTGCCCACCTCTGCGGTTTCCATCTCATCGAAGATATCGAGCGCAAAGTCAAGCACACCATCCGCCAGCACAGCATGGTCGGGCGCAACGATACCATAGCCGTAGCCCTCAGCGGCGGCAAGGACAGCAGCGTATTGCTCTACCTCATGCACAAACTATTCCACCAGCGCCCGGATATAACAATAATCGCAATAAGCATTGACGAAGGCATATCAGGATACCGTGCCGGGACCCTGGAGCATGCGAAGGAACTGACACAGAAACTCGGCGTAGAACACATTATCGCAAATTTCAAAGACGAATACGGCACAACCCTTGACGAAATTGTAGCAAAAGGCGGTGAAAAGGGACCGTGCAGCTACTGCGGAGCCCTGCGAAAGCACCTACTTAACAAAACCGCGCGCGAGTCCGGTGCCACCCGCCTGGCCGTAGGCCACAACCTAGACGACGAGGCCCAAACCGTCATGATGAACCTGCTGCGCGGGGACGTGGAACGGCTGGTCAGGATGTCGCCCGGATGCGTACAGCCAGGACTCATCCTGCGCTCTAAACCCCTGCGTGACATCCCTGAAAAAGAAGTCGCCCTGTATGCACTGCAAAAAGGTCTCCCTGTGGATTTCTCAGAGTGTCCGTATGCCTACTCAGCCATCAGGGGTGAGGTAAGGGACATGCTCAACGATTTCGAGGTCAGGCATCCAGGCACCAAATATTCTGTTCTGCGCAGCCAGGACAAACTGGCAGAGCCGCTGCGGCACTCATTCCCGCAGGCAGTGCTGAACCAGTGCAGCATCTGCGGCGAGCCCACTGCCGGTGATACCTGCCAGTCCTGCAAGTTGCTGGGGAGGAAGGACTGATGTGCAGGTTCTGTGTGCAGCACGGGAAAGGCAACAAGTGGTTCCACAATGTGGATAACTTTGATAAAAAGCACCTGGATGATAAACAGCGGCTAGAACTTGCCAGTGCTATCTATCTGGACACATCCGGTGAAGAAACACCCAGGTCACTGTTCATGTCCAAATATGAAATGCTGCTAAAGGGAATGCCGCTATTGCTCAAGACCCCGGTGTTAAAATATGCAGTGCGACCGATTGCCAACTGGACGGTAGAAAAGTACCACATAGGGCAGGTCATCACCCTCGAAGAAGCACAGCGGATTGTGGACATTTCAGGACAGGTGGCCCTGTTCGACTGCTGGTGCCGCCACATAAATGGAAACAGCGAAGCATGCTGTATAGGTGTGGGAGCCTTCGGCGACCTGGCCGATGACATACCAGAATTAAAACACATCAACATCTCACCCGAAGAAGCAAAAGAGATAATAGAGCAGTACGAGGACAAGGGCTGCTTCCACAGCGTATGGACAGTAAAACCCCCATTCATCTCTACCATCTGCAACTGTGATAACAAAGTATGCCACGGGACAGAGGGGCTGCGCCTGGGCGTAACTTCAGCACTGCATAAAGGGCATGAGAGCGCCATGACACTACCAGATAAGTGCAACGGCTGCAACCTGTGCATACCCGCTTGTCCCTTTGGAGTGAGATATGAAAGCGGGGGAATAGTGCTTGCCGATAAGGAGGCGTGTTTTGGCTGCGGACTGTGCAGGCGTGTGTGTCCCGAAGGTGCCATCTGGATGGTTGACAGGCCGCAATAGATGTTAAAACAGGTTTATGTATAGTAAATATAAAACGACAAAGATAATCAGAGCAATGAGTGTTACCTAGAAAATCCTGTAAAGAGAATAAACATGAAAAAGTTTTACTTCCAATATTTTTAATTGATTCCTTATAGATGAAGCATTAGCCTCCTCATTGCACAGCGTTTTTTTAAAATCAATCACTTTATCTGACATGTATAAAATTGCTATATGGCACAATAGGATATGTAAGTATCTTTTGGAAATGCTGTATTCGAACCCGGAACATTATTTTAATCGTTATACCTTCCAGCTCTGCCGGGAGGAGATTTATTATGGACGCCCTCTGTTTTTCTGCGCCTCTGCGGTTATAAAAAATACTAATCCCTCATCGTATCCAGGCCAGCAGGTCATCCCGGCCCAGATTATGAATTCTGCTGCGTATTAAACCGGAAAGCCCTTTAACATCCTTTTTCTTGGCGCTAATGGGTGTCAACACATTAAGCCACTGGCGCCAGGGTGGTAACATATCAAGCCTCTGGGCCACTCCGTTCATAACACCATCAATATCCTTTATCTTATCCATCTTATTGACAGCCACTACCACATCCAGGTTCATTTCATGAAGGAACTCGAACATCTCAACCTCAACAGGGATCTCCCCTCTTCCCTCCCATCGGTCCACCACCTCAGCAAAAGACTTGCCGTCTAATACAAGCACAGCCATGACAATGCGTTCATTATATTTTTCAATATACCTGACAAATGCAGTCTTAACAAGATCCTGTTTGTGTTCTTTAATGCCACGCATGAACCCGAAACCAGGCATGTCAGTTACCACCATGTCCCCGAATTGCAGATGGGATGGTCTCAGAGTGACACCCGGCCGTCTCCCAACAGCCACATTCTTGCCGGTAAGGCTGCGAATGAGTGTGGACTTGCCCACATTTGAGCGTCCAACAAAAACTATTTCATAATCTACATCCGGGTTTTTCTTGTAAGATACCATTATCTTGCCATACATGACCTGCAGATTACATAAACCTATACCCGGCTGAATACCTACCACAAATGACCGTTAAGTATAGCGCTTGTACGGTCGTTAGTGCTCTGGTTGAACTTTCTGATAACAATAAGGTACTGTCCATCCACCAGTTGCGGCTCATCGAACTGTGCATCTATACCCAGCCGCCTTAAATGCTCCTCAAACTTGTATGCAGTATCAAGACTTCGGACCCGGATTTGTACCTCTTCTGTAATGCGCTCACCCTGCTGCCGCTTTTTAATGGTGCTGACCATGGGTTTCAGTATACTCTCACCAAGTCGGCAGCACCTTTCATGCAATGTTTCCTCATCTTCATCCCATTCAACAGCCTGGAATCCTTCCCGTACCACTCTGGAAAAGAAAAAATCCTGTCCATAATCATTGTAGAACCCAAACGCATATTTGAGGTCGTTGTTGTTACTCTTGGAACTGGTATATTTGATGGCAGGGAGTTTCATTTCAGGGTCCTTTATCACCACACCTTCCCTGTCCTTCTTACCAAGTTCCCTGATAATACCGGCAATACTGTGG
This sequence comes from Candidatus Methanocomedens sp., assembly GCA_013374385.1. Taxonomy (GTDB): domain Archaea; phylum Halobacteriota; class Methanosarcinia; order Methanosarcinales; family Methanocomedenaceae; genus Methanocomedens_B. The sequence goes on from QBUR01000132.1 coordinate 3,461, forward strand.
GCAGCCTTATCAATTGAGAATTTCCCGAAATACGGGACAGTCTTGATATTATAGTGGCTGCACAGTTCGTGTTTTTCATCTACTGTCAGGGGTTCACCCGAATTCTTGTGTCTAATATCAAAAATAAAAAACGAAATGCTATCAACTTCTGGGTATATGTTCTTTGGTACATATGGATTATCCGGCCCCACCATTTCGCCACATAGTACCAGGTCAGGGTGGTCAATGAAAAACCCCCTTCCTCCATCTTCCAGCACTCTTTCATTAGTATACGGGCACACCAGTCCCCCTCTAGTCAGTGCAATGACCTTACCGTTAATGCTGGCTACCCTTACATTGTAGCCATTCATTTTTTCTTCAACAGCCACTTCCGGCACCCCTTCAAAATGGGTGGCAATACCGACCCCAAGCATCATAGCACGATGTATCTTCGGGAATCCTCTTACCGTCTCGATACCATCATCTGTCTTAAAAAGAGCCGTTCCGGCCTCAAACCCGGCTATACCTTTATCAAAACGGTAATGGTCAGGAAAGAATCCGGACACATTTTGCAGAACTCTTCTATTAAGCATACCGGATAATCTTGATTCCGGTATCTTCAGGGCAATTGATGAAAGTCTTACAAATTCTTTGTCCGGAACTTCCTGACTTCTACTCATACGAAGTATCTATCTACAGTTTATTTGCAATGGCTTCAAGCAGGCACCGACGTGTGATTAATCCCGTGACTACTTCCTTTTCATTCAAAACAGGTAATCCACCAAGATTTTTATCAAGCATCAGGTTAACCGCTTCTTGCACCATCGTATCTAAATGGGCAGAAAGAACTCCCCTGCTCATAATATCTTCAACCAGCAGGTTTTTTATCCTGTTATCCTGTTTGCTGCCTTCTACAATGTCCCGGAATGCCCTCAGACCATTGGCGATATCATTTTCGGTTATGATTCCTATAAGCCCATCGTTTTCGAGTACAGGCAGTCTTCCGATATTGTTATCAAGCATAATTCTCCTGGCATGTATCACCCGTTCTTCAGGTCCGATTGTAATTGGCTGGCGCATAATTTCACGCACCATTGAGTCATTAAAAGGATACTTTTCAATAACCTCCTGTGGTGTCACCCAGCCCAGCACTTTATCGTTGTCAATAACCAGCAATACCCCGTTGTTCTTAACCATAAGAACCACCCCATCGTTTACCGGCATATCAGGCAACACTTTATTGAACTTATCAGTGGTCGCCGTGGCTACATGCATAGCCGAAGCAGGAAGGTTTGCCTTTTTTCTTGCCCCCAGTTCTTTTGTAATGGAGCGCATGGTCACGATACCATTTATCTGGTTATTGTGCATCACAAGAAGTCTTCTGGTTTTTTGTTTATCCATTATGTCAAGTGCGTGTGATAGCTTGTCCGATTTATCAATCGTAACTGGTTCTGTCATTATATCTTTTACTTGCATCTTCATCACCTTTAGCGTTTAATAATTGCTTGAATAATATTCCTTGCATTAACGATTCCTATAATCTCATCATTTACGATGGGTATGCCGTTAATCCGCTCATCAACCATAATCCTGGCGGCTTCCACAGCAGTGTTGTTCTTACTGAGTGTGAAAATTGGGTAAGACATTATATCTTCAGCCACCATGGACACTTCTTTTACAGACCTGAATATCTTTTCACCGCCATCCCTGTTCTTACGTGCCATCTTGACTTCTTTGGACGGCAACCCACCTTCAGGATTCAACATCCGGCCGAGGGCCAGATTTGTATTAGTAATGATCCCCACAGGTTTTTTGGAATCATCCACTACAATAACCATCTTTACTTCATCACTCTTCATCTCACGAATAACATGACTGATAGTATGGTGTCTGTGAACGGTAAGGAAATAATCCTCCATGATATCCTTCACATTGGTAGAGTCTTCAATGTTAGAGTAGTACCGTATCAGGTCCAGTTTAGTAATTATCCCTACCATGCTTGGGTCTGATTCACTTTTTATCACAGGCATTCCGCTGATATCGTTCTCAATCAGAATCTCTGCTGCCTGCTTTGGTGTTACCCCGGGATATATGGTTACCGGGTCACGTGTCATTACTATATTAACAGGAATATTGTCAATAGGGCGTCGGCGCCATTTTGGTTCTGCCTGATCCAATCGATAGGTCAGGTCGGTTTTGGTCACAACTCCTATCGGTATCATTTCAGTAGATTTTAACGTTGATACTTCTGGCGGTTGTTTTTTTATAACTACGAGCCTGCTGATACTATGTTTCATCATCAGGTTCCTTGCTCGCGATATCGGTTCATCGGCTCCGATTATGTAGACCGATGTGCTCATTATATCTTTAACCTTCATTTTTATACCTCCTCTGGCATTCAATTAATCTATAAGTGCCCTGACAATATCCCGTTCAGTTATAATACCGCATAACTCACCATCATCTATTATGGGTAGTGCCCCAACTTTTTTGTCCAGCATTATGCCGGCTACTTTACCAATATCAACATTTGAACTGGTCCACACAATATCACGCATTATCATACTTTTTATCGGTACATTAAATGCGTCTTCCACATTCCCTGTTATAAGCTTTTGAAAAATATCACCGGAAGCAAGGTACCTCATAATATCAGAAGCAGTTATAATACCCAAAAGAACATTTTCTCTAACTAAAGGTATCCTCCTGAATCCTTTGTTAATCATGGTCCGGGTGGCTTCACCCACAGTCATGTCAGGTCCGGCAGTGACTACCTTTTCACTCATATATTCCTTAACTTGCTTTGATGTAGTGACATTGGCAATTGTTCTGACAAAGTCCCTCTCTGAAAGAATTGCAACCACCTTATTGTCACCATCCACCACGGGAAAGCCGCCAATATTTTGTTCTATCATAGTAACAAGGGCCTGGGAAATGGTGTCATTAATGTTCACACTGACCACATCTTCATTCATAATCTCCTTCACATTCTCATTGATGGCAGCAGCAAGGTTGCCATTATGCTTGTTCTTTACCAGATTATGTCTGAGACCTCCACCTAAAAAATCTACAATATCCAGACTTGTGACGATACCCGCCAGCCGGTTGGTGCCCGCATCTGCTATTGGGACACGTCTGAATCCATGATTCACCATCGTTTTAGCCGTTGTCATAATGTTGGCAGTGGGAGGGAGGGTGATAACGTTTTTTGAAGCTATTGCCATGATATCGCCTTCGTGGTTCGCCAACCTTGATTTGAAATTAACTGCTCCTCGGTCCATAACACCAGAACTGTCTAATCCCCTGACATCAGGCTTACTACTGTTTTGTCGTCTCATAATTCCACCGAATTGTTAATATCCATATTTTTGAATTTCATTAAAATAACATTTTCAATAATTATTACTTCATATTTAAGACATATGCTGAATTTA
>QBUR01000131.1 GCA_013374385.1 Candidatus Methanocomedens sp.
GTGGTCTATTGATGGCGTTTTTAATTTATAGTGGCGAAGATGGGTTATAATGTTTAAAGATAAATAACTAACGCTCAATACCTGCAACACATGATACATGATATTACTTGCCGTAGATATAATAATGTTAATGCAAACATATTTTGTTGAGTAGCAGATAGAAGCTGTCACTGTCACAGAGGAACATAGATGGATGCTCATTTTCAAACAATAGTCCAAGCAACAGGGAACCAAGATGAATCGGCAGTATGTGAAATGATTATACACAGCCTGTCTGAGGGTGTGAGTAAGAACTTAAGACCACATTGTGCCGTGCTGTTCTCAGGCGGGGTGGATAGTTCACTAATTGCGGCACTGGCGGCACGGCAGACACCAGACATCATGCTTCTCACAGTTGGATTTGCAGGGTCAAATGATATTGAATGGGCGCCAGCGGCTGCAAAATTGCTGGGACTTGAGAGGATTCACATTCTTAAGACTATTACACTAGAAGATGTTAAATCAATGATTCCCTGCGTTATGGAGACCCTGGGGACCGCCGACCCCATGACCATCTCACTTGCCGTGCCCCTGTTTATTGCCTGCAGTGAGGCAAAAAGCCGGAATATCGACCTCCTGCTGGCTGGACAGGGGGCTGATGAACTATTCGGCGGATATCACAGGTATAAAGAGATTGCAAAAGAAGGGATGTCTGCCCTGCAAGAGGCTATTGCAGCAGATGTATCAAGATTGCCACAGCGGGATATCCTGCGTGATAATACCGTAGCAGAAGCTGCGGAAATGGTGCTTGCAGCTCCGTTCCTTGAGTCCGGGATTATTCAACTGGGTCTGTCCATTCCTGCAGAATTGAAAGTCAAAGAGGTTAATGGGGAACCGGTTGGAAAATATATACTGCGCAGGGCTGCTGAATACTTAATGCCGGGCGAAATCGCATGGCGGGACAAGAAAGCCATGCAGTATAGCAGCGGTGTTTGGGCGGCTATGGGCAAGCTTGCCAGACAGGCCGGGTACAGGAAACAAGATAAAGGCTATATAAGAAAATATCTTTATTCGGTGGCAGAGGAAAACAGAATAACACTGGATGTAACATCATGATCACAACAAAGGACGTGGAACATATAGGCTGGCTGGCCAGGCTGAAGATTGAAGAGGAACAGCTTGAGGGATATGCGGGCCAGATGAATTCGGTACTGGATTACTTCGGACAGCTGGACGAGGTGGACACTGAAGGTGTGGAGCCCACATACCATGTGCTGGAAATGAATAACGTATTCAGGGACGATGAGGTCACTGATTGCCTCACCCAGGACGAAGCCATTGGTAATGCACCCAGGACGCAGGATGGCTATTTCAAGGCCCCAAGGATAATCTGAGGTAAGTGAAATGATAACAGTATCACAGACCCTTGAGGCCATTAAGGATTCGTCAGCAGAGGAAGTAGTAAGCCAGTGTATTGAAAGGATTGAGAACAGTAAGTTCAACACATTCATCACCGTGGCAAAGGATTCTGCCCCTGAGGCGGCCAGGAAGGCGGAAGGACATACCGGACCGCTGGCAGGCGTACCCATTGCAATTAAGGATAACATCTCAACCAGGGGCATCCAGACAACTTGTGCATCAAAGATTCTTGGCGGCTATGTGCCACCCTATGACGCCCACGTTATCGAGCGCCTGAAGGCGGCAGGGGCCATTATTGTTGGCAAAGTGAACATGGATGAGTTTGCCATGGGCACGTCCACTGAGAGCAGCTATTACGGCCCTACACTTAATCCCTGGGACCCGGAGCGGGTGCCTGGCGGCTCATCAGGCGGCAGTGCGGCTACCGTGGCTGCCGGAGAGGTACCGCTGTCCCTGGGCTCTGATACGGGCGGGTCGGTCAGGTGTCCCGCATCCTTTTGCGGTGTGGTGGGCCTGAAACCCACATACGGTGTGATATCCAGGTACGGTTTGATCTCCTATGCCAACAGCCTGGAGCAGATTGGACCTATTGCATCTAATGTTGGAGATATGACCCTGCTGTTCAATGTGATTGCGGGTCATGACCCCCGGGATTCTACATCAGTAGCCGGGGAAAAGGATTATACAAAGGCACTGGTGAACGATGTGAAGGGGTTGACCATTGGTGTGCCAAAGGAATATTTCGGTGAGGGTATTGACCAGGCTGTGGAGAAGTCGGTCTGGGACGGTGTGCACAGGCTGGAAGACCTGGGCGCGTCCTGGCAGGAAGTGGAAATGCCGCATACAAAGTACGCACTGGCTGCATATTACGTCATAGCCATGAGTGAAGCATCTTCGAACCTGGCACGGTTCGACGGTATGCGGTACGGGCTGCGGCTTGAAAAGGACCACGACTGGCACACCACGTACAGTGAGATTCGGGCCCAGGGTTTTGGCGAGGAAGTGAAACGCCGTATCCTGCTGGGCACGTATGCACTGTCGGCAGGATATATGGATAAATATTATATCAAGGCGTTGAAGGTCAGGACACTTATCAGGCAGGACTTTGAGCGGGCGCTCAAAGACACTGATGTGCTCATAGCACCTACCATGCCAACGCCGGCATTCAAACTGAGCGAGAAGATTAGCGACCCTCTGACCCTGTACATGGCAGATGTGAACACCGTACCAATTAACCTCGCAGGTGTGCCATCGGTATCACTGCCCTGTGGTTTCTCGGATGGGCTGCCTATTGGGTTACAGATAATGGGCAAGCATTTTGATGAGGAGACTGTGATTCGGACGGCTTATACTTTTGAGCAGAATACTGATTTCCATACCAAAGCGCCGGAGGTGGTATAGATGCGGGAAGGGAGTTTGAAATTGCGCCCGTACCTGGATGAGGTTGGCGTGATGATAGGGCTTGAAATACATGTACAGTTGAACAAGCTCAATACCAAGATATTTTGCGGCTGTCCCCTTGATTACCATGATGACGAGCCCAATACCCATACCTGTCCCGTGTGCCTTGGCCTGCCAGGGTCGCTGCCTGTAATAAACCGCAAATCTGTGGAATACTCTATCAAGGTGGGGCTGGCTCTTAATTGCACGATAGAGGAGCATACCCAGTTCTACAGGAAGAATTACTATTATCCTGACCTGCCAAAGGGCTTCCAGATTACGCAGTACGATTATCCCATTGCCTCAAATGGCTACATTAACATTGAGGGTGAGGATGGCGAGATACGAATCCGCATCAACCGGGCCCATATGGAAGAGGACCCCGGCCGACTGGTGCATGAGGGCGGCAGTATCGAGCGTTCCAAACATACGCTGATTGATTACAACCGCAGCGGTGTGGCTCTGCTTGAGATAGTGACCGAGCCCGATATCAGGAGTCCGAAGGAAGCGCGCCGATTTTTGGATAAGTTGCGCAATATTCTTGGATACCTGGATGTGGTGGATACTACGCTTGAAGGTTCCATGAGGGTGGATGCCAATATCTCATTGTCAGGCGGCAGCCGGTCTGAGGTGAAGAATATCAGCAGCCATAAGGGTGCTGAGAGGGCGCTGCTGTTCGAGATCGTGCGGCAGAAGAACCTGCTGCGCAGGGGCGGTAAGGTGGTACAGGAGACCAGGCACTTTGACGAGGCCAGGGGTGTGACCGTGAGCTTGAGGACCAAGGAGGAGGCGCATGATTACAGGTACTTCCCCGAGGCTGATCTAGGGCCAATTAAAGTGGCTGACTGGGCGCCTGGGATTAAAGCGACTTTGCCGGAACTGCCTGATGCCAGGCGGGAGAGGTTCGTTTCCTTGTATGGTATCACGGATGACCATGCTAAGAGCCTAACCTCTGAGAAGCAAGTGGCTGATTTTTATGAGGAAGTTGTTATAAAATGTAGTAATTACTACAAACCAGATGAGTCAATAGATGATTACATTCAGCTTGATATTGCGCATTTTGCTGCTGTATGGATTGCGGATGAGTTGAAAGGGCAACTGAACTTCAGAAATTTGAATATTGATTCATTTAAAGTTAAAGATATGGTTAGTCTAATAAAATTAATTCATGAAAATAAGATAACTGAACAAAGCGGTAAGGAAGTTATCCGCACAATTCTGGATGATGGCGGCAGCCCTGATGAGGTTGTGGCGGCAAAAGGATTGTTAAAGGCTGGCGGCGACATTGTGACTACAGCGGTGAAAGAGGTCATTGCAGAGAATCCTCAGGCTGTGGAGGATTACAGGTCGGGCAAACAGGAAGCAGTAAACTTCCTGATGGGGCAGGTAATGAAGAAGACCAGGGGTCGTGCCGGTGCCAAAGAAGTTCGCGAGATGATAATCCAGAGGATTTAAGTTAAATCATTATAATAGGGACATGCGAGGTTGCAAAATATGAAAGAAGAACGCTGGGGAGATATCGGTTCTAAATCTTCACACTTAACAAGTGTGCATCCATGTTACAACGAGAAAATGCATTTCAAGACCGCACGCATCCACCTGCCTGTGGCGCCTAAGTGCAATATCCAGTGCGGATACTGTGTCCGCACAATTGATAAATGCGAGCACAGGCCAGGGGTGGCCAGCGGTATCATTGGTCCTCAGGAGGCACTGGAGCGGGTGGATAAGTATGTCAAGGAAATGGATAACCTGAAGGTTGTGGGTATTGCAGGTCCTGCCGAGGCCCTGGCCAATGATGCTACCTTTGAGACCCTTCGCCTGGTGCATGAGAAGTACCCTGACCTTATCGAATGCATTGCATCCAACGGGCTACTGCTTAGCGAGAAGATTGATGAGTTGAAGGAGGTTGGTGTTAACAGTGTGACAGTGACCGTGAACGCTGTCAATCCCGAGACTGCTGCTAAGATATACCACTGGGTGCGGTACCACGATAAGACTTACAAGGGCCTGGAAGCTGCTGAACTTTTACTGGAGAAACAGTGGGAAGGTATCAAGGCTGCTGTCGAGGCAGGGTTGGTAGTTAAGATCAATACGGTGCTGTTGCCTGATATTAATATGGATGAGATTGAGGATATTGCTAAAAAGGGGGCTGAGTATGGGGCTTTTATTATGAATATTATTCCGTTGATACCTTTATATGATTTCGAGGGGGCAGAGCCGCCGTCCTGTGATGACCTGAAGGAGGTACGCGAAGTGGCCGGGAAATACCTGCCACAGTTCAGGCTGTGTCAGCAGTGCCGGGCCGATGCTGTGGGTGTGCCTGGAGCTGAACCTTGTGGGTCACCAGTGCAGAAGCGGGCGCAGGGTGAGTATTTCCATGGGTGAGTGAGGGGTTATCTGGACTGTTTGGGTATGGGGGGGGGTAATTCTGGAATTGCTATTCAGGAACTGTTGCGATTTGTACAGGCTATACCGGTGACCCAGAAGATGATTGTAGTGTATACAGAGGTCGGAGTAGGTCGAAAGATTTAATGGAGAAGAAGAGAAGAGAGATATGTAATGATTGAATTTCGTCTGGAAGAACATATAGATAAGCCAGGTTCTGATACAACATTAAACAGGCAGGATATGCAAAGTAAATTCGGATATGTAACATTAAGCGACGTTCGTTTTAGGCATAAACAGGATAAGTGGTAAACAATGGCAGTTCGATTCATTCTTACTGACTATGTAAACTGGCTATTAGCACATGCTGTCTACGACAAATTGGATGACGGCTCATATACCGGGCGAATTCCACAATGCAAGGGAGTGATTGCATTTGGAACAACGTTACGTGAATGCGAAGATGAACTCCACTCCACTCTTGAAGATTGGATTTTATTAGGTCTTAAGCTGGGTCATCCATTGCCAGTGATTGCAGACATTAATCTGAATAAGGAGCCTGCATATGAGCCCGTGGAAGCCGTGTAAGCGACGAGATTTTATCAAAAAACTCCGCAAGTTAGGTTTCAAAGGCCCATATTCTGGTACACGCCACCAATTTATAGTCATTGAAAATCATCGTCTGGCAATCCCTTCCAATGCTGAATATTCCATGCCACAGCTACGGATAATGATTCGGGAGGTTGAAGAAATCCTGAATCGAAATATCAATTTGAATGAATGGGAAAAGCTGTAATGGCTAACATTGTTCGACCTCGGGTCTTCGGATGCCTCGGATGTGGGCTGTGCAGAAGCGGGCGCAGAGTAAGCATATCACAGATAGGCAGCCGTTGATGTATATGCAGAGCTGGCTGGCAGACGCTTTAGTGGTGCCTCATGGATGTATGGGGGGCAGTGGCCGGACTGCATTATTCCTGCCCCCATCTTTCACTAGACTCGCCTATGCCCCTTCAATTCACTCTGGCAATACAAGCCAAATACTCTTTCATGTTGGTGCTTAAATATACAGTGGGATTCATGTTTATCCTGTCATTTTTTATGATATTTATGCCAGAAAAGATAGTATGGATATTTACAGATGATATACAGACGATCAAGGAAGCAAGTCTCTACTTACAAATAGTAGGAGTGTCCCAAATCCCTTTAGCTTTTAATTTTGTACTCTCAGGTGCGTTAAGAGGTGCTGGAGATACCAAAAGAACATTGAAGATAAATCTTACTTCTCTTTGGTTAGTACGGATCATACCGGCATTTTTGCTTTCATGGTATTTTGAACTTCCACGCCGAGACATAAAACTACCTCGGCAGTTTCTGCCAGGATCGATTTGATTCCTGTTGTCAGAGCCAATCCACCGGAAGCACAAGCACCTTCTACACGAATAGAAGGTTTGTAG
>QBUR01000130.1 GCA_013374385.1 Candidatus Methanocomedens sp.
TAGGTAATATATTGAAATATACCTTTAAGAGGAGTAGTAATACCGATGAGAAATATGATTGGAAAAATTGATGATGATATCAATGAAACTATCGATATACTGAAAGGTTTCGATAGTATCCACAGCATCATACTATTCGGCTCAAGGGCAAGAGGTGTTCAGGGAAGGGATATTGACATATGTATAATTCCTTCAAAAGAACTGGACATGAGAGAACGATTATCAATAGAATCCGCGGTTCCCAATAATGTAGATATCTCGGTTTTTTTTGACTTACCAATACATATCAGAAAAAGGATATTTGAAGAAGGTCAAGTGTTGCATACACGAGAAATGTACTATGTGTTAACGCTTTTAACGGAAAATGATTTTGAATACAGCGATTACAAAAGACACAGGGAATACTACAACAGTGCGATGAAGCAACGCATGAAGAGAAAGGTCAGTAAAAGGTGATTTTACTTTGGATATTGAACGAATAAAGGACAAATTAAGTGAACTTCAAAGTTACCTCATTGAACTTGAAGAAGACCTTCCGGATGCAGTAGATGATTATCTTGAGCAACGAATTACCAAGAGGGCATGTGAAAGAACATTCCAGCTTGCATGTCAGGTTGTGCTGGACATTTGTAACCTGATAATTGCTGGAAAAGGTTTTTCGATTCCAAAAGATAACCGGGACGCGATAGGCAAACTCACCGAAAACAAGATTATCCCTGAAAAACTGTCGTTAAGGTTGCAGGATATGATCAGCTTCAGGAATCTCCTTGTACACAGATATGGTAAAGTGGATGATAACAGGGTATATGTGCATCTGAAAGAAGAAACTGATGACCTTTACAGATTTATTGAAGTGATTGAAGACTTTATCGAATCCTGAATTGACGTTATTACCAATCATCAACACCAATCAATCCTAAAAATATATCCTCAACAAGCTGTTCCAAAACTTCAAAAATCAACAAATTTCACATTATGTATAATATTTCACACGAGGAGAAATTAGCGGATTTCCATGTGTGCATGCACAAAATTTAACGACATTGAGATGTTAACTTCATGTGGTGAAAAATCTCAGAACTTCAAGGTGTCGTGGAATGTTGTTTTTAGGACAGCTTGCTTAACTAAGAGCTTACTTGAGAATAACCTGTCAAAATCAATTTATGTTTTTCCACTAGATATATAGGTGAATTCGAACCGCAGATAAACGCAAATACACTCACCTCCTACGGAGTTGAGTGCCTGCTACGCCTGAGGGCGTGCAGGTAACGCAGATTTACGGCATTGTATCTGCGTTTATCCGCGTTCATCGGCGGTTAATATTTTATTGATTATTATCACCAAACTATAATTCATATTGGCGTATGTGCTGTGTATCTACACAAATCGTCTGTAAAATTTGCCAACTTATATCTTGGCAACCCCCTAAGGAGATACTCTTTCTTGAATTTAAGTGGAAAGACCTGAATGAGAAGGATGCAAACGAGATTCTGGCAGACCTGCAAAAAAAGTCAGGATTTGTGCAATGGAACAACGACGTACGCAAGGATTATTTCGGGCTGACTGCAAAGAAGGTCAAAAGCAAGGAACAACTATGTAAGAAAGGGTTTGTGGTGTTCGATCTCGATGATATGTGAATAGATTCTACCATCTATAGATATATCCTGAAAAGCCCACCTTCCTGTTTCTCAATCCCGAACTCAACATCCAAAAACTGCTCCACTACCCAGATATTTGTATTGGTATGTTCCGACACCTCCCGCACTGTGAAGCTCCCGCTCCCTGCCAGCCCCATATATGGTATCAACTGGTCGGCCAGATGCACATCCACCGCTGCACCCGTGCCCAGTTCAGCAATAATCTTACCGGCCGCAGCCTGGCCTACTTTTTCGGCAGGCAATCCCCTTTTACCCAGGGCACTTCCACCCATATATCCACTCCATAGTGTAATCCCGCTGCCCGTTGACAGGCACCTGGAGTATTCCGTATCAATTGAAGCGCCATAGCCCGCCGCCTCCAGCACAGCCAATGCCGAATCGGCCTGCCGTCTGGTTACATGCTCGGGCAGGTTGGAACTGTGGGAAATGCCAGTAATGGTCTCATGCTTCTTCTCCTGCTCCACCTTCGGCTCCATCTTCTGCTCTTGCCCCTGCCCTTGTTCCTGCTTTAACTCAGCTCCGACGAGGACCGACGGGGTAATTTCAGCCCTCACTTGCCCGCCGCCCTTTGGATAATAACCACGCTGATTGACTTTGATGCTGCACTCCAGCCCCATTGACGCAAGTACCGGCAGTAGCACGTTGGACATATAATCCACTGATGGCGACCATGCAACATCGGTCCCACCAATAATATCCAGCGTGATGGGTTCCTTTGATGCGGCGGCGGCAGGCATCAGGCATTGCAACAGCAGGGTAATACTGCCTGCGGTCCCGATATTAACATCATAATGCCCCCCAATAATGTCCTGCGGTTTAAATGTCAGTTCAGTGGAGCCTATCTTCAATCCTTCCACCTGTGCCCCGGTCATCTTTGCAGCCGTTCTGACCGCCATAAGATGCTGGGCCTTCAGTCCCGGCTTGGGTCGGGCACTGCGTATATTATGAATAGTAACATCTTCACCATACACCGCACTCAACGCCACCGCCGTGCGGATTATCTGCCCGCCGCCCTCACCGTATGACCCGTCTATAGTTATCACGCTAAACCTTCCATCTTCATCTTTGCATCATCGGCAGCAAAGGTAACCGGGTCAATGATCATGGACACCGGCGGCGCATATGCAGTCTCCCATTCGAGCAGGTTATCCACAGTTGCGCCCATGCGTATGGCAAGACTAAGAGCATCTATGCGCTCCTTCACTCCCTCACCCGCCACCACCTGCGCACCCACCAGCCGCCGGTTTGAGAATATGAGTTTGACATTAAGCTGTGAACCACCCGGGTAATACCCTGCCCTGGTACGTCCTTCTGATATTCCGCATACCACACTGATATCGTTGAGGGCGGCAGTATGGGACGTTATGCCAACTGAACCTGCCATCATTTCTCCTGCAACCACTACATTGGGAGTGAGCGTTGGTGGATAAACGGCATTCTGTCCGGCTATGTTCTCACCAATCACTAGAGCCATGCGTCTGGCAGCCGAACCCAGCCTGCTGATTAAAGGTGAACCTGTGACGAACTCCTTCATTTCGGCGCATTCACCACCAGCATACACGTTATTCAATATCTCACCATTTGCGCTGACTCTCAGGTGCTCATCAGTAACAATGCCACCTGTTGTTCCAATTTTATATCCCGCATCCCAGGCGATACCGCTAAGGGGCCTGAGTCCTGTTGCCACAATCACGACGTCGGATGGTACTGTTCCTACTGGTACTGTATCACCCTGAACACTTACCGAACGTACATGACGTTTCCCGTTTATGAAATCCACATGTGCTCCCGTGTCCACCTGGACACCCAGTGAATTAAGGTGCTGCTGTACCAGTAAAGCCATATCCGGATCCATGGTCAGGGGAAGCACCTGTGGCAATGCCTCGACAAGTGTAACAGCAATACCCCTTACTGCCAGACTTCCTGCCAATTCAGTCCCGATTCCACCAGCACCGATTATTACGACACGACTGCCGTCGTTGATAGAACGGTTTATTTTCATACCGTCAGATAAATTATGCAAAGTAAACACCCCGTCCAGTTCTCTCCCCTTAATAGACGGAACAAAAGGCACGCTGCCTGTAGCGATTACCAGATGGTCATATTCAAATATCCCTGCATCCGATATCACCTTCTGACCGGTTGCATCAATGTGGTTTACCATTGTCTCCAAATGCAGGTCAATACCCATGTCCAGAAATGCATCAAGGGGTCTTACTATCAGGTCAGGGAAATCATGGATTACTCCTTCCAGCACAAAAGGTATTCCGCACTGGCTGTATGCAGTATGTGTATCGGATGAAAAGACCGTAACCCTGTGACCTGTATGCCGCTTTAAGTATGTAGCCACTGTCATACCCACTGCACCCGCACCCAGGATAACAACCTTTTCAGTCATGAGTGATACTGTGTAGTTTATGGAAGATTAGATTTACCGTGAATGAAAATAGGTTGAAAACATCTTCTGAAATTATAAATTTAAAGTAATTATTGTGAGCGGGTTTGGGAGTGGGGGTTAGTTAATAAAAACGTTGCACCCGCTCACAATTATATAATTACATTTTACAATAAATAGTTTTCGGGTTACTTTGTAAAAATCGTCATCAGCCGGATAAATTTGCATCATGATGATGTATTATTTATCTTTTTTCAGATAATTATCTATGGCTTTTGCAGCAGTCTTACCCGCACCCATAGCACTTATAACCGTTGCCGCTCCGGTAACCACATCGCCACCACCGTAAACACCTTCCCTGGAACTCAACCCATCTTCATCAGCTATGATAGTCCCCCATTTTGAGGTTTCGAGACCCTTAGTGGTCATTGGTATCAACGGGTTCGGGGAAGTGCCGATTGCAATTATTACTACATTAACGTCCATCAGATGTTCTGAACCTTCCAGAGGTACGGGCCTGCACCTCCCTGATTCATCAGGTTCACACAGTTCCATGTTCAAGCATTCCAGCTGGGTGACCCAATTGCTCTCATCGCCTAAGATGCGTGTAGGATTGGATAATAGCTTGAACTTCACACCTTCTTCCCGTGCATTCTCAATCTCCTCATTACGGGCAGGCATCTCGTCTTCACCACGCCGATATACGATAGTGACTTCCTCTGCACCCAACCGTACCGCACATCTGGCAGAGTCCATAGCCACATTGCCGCCGCCTACTACCACGACCCTCTGACCACGCTTAACTGGAGTGTCATAACTAGGGAACTTGTACGCATTCATCAGGTTCACCCGGGTCAGGAACTCGTTGGCTGAATATACACCACTGAGGTTCTCGCCGTCAATACCCATGAACACAGGCAGACCTGCACCGGTACCCAAAAACACTGCGTCGTATTCTTCAAGTAATTCATCCACAGTATCAAGTTTGCCTATAACAGTATTAAGCTGGATATCCACACCAAGGCTTCCCACATATTCTACTTCGGACTGTACAATGGATTTTGGCAGCCTGAATTCCGGGATGCCATACACCAGTACACCGCCTGCCTTGTGCAGTGCCTCGAACAATGTTACGCCATGTCCCATCTTTGCCAGTTCGGCGGCAGCGGTCAGGCCTGCAGGTCCAGAACCCACAACAGCAACCTTTTTGCCAGTGGCATCTGCACTCTCAACAGCCTCAGTTTTAATATTATCCTGTTCATGGTCGGCGGCATATCTCTCCAGCCTGCCTATGGCTACGGGTTCACCTTTTTTGCCAAGCACACAGACCTCTTCACACTGGGTCTCCTGGGGACACACCCGGCCACAGATGGCAGGCAAGGCGTTCATGGATTTGAGCTCTCGTATGGCCGCATCCATATCATCATCAGCCATGTATTGGATAAAAGCCGGGATATCAATACCCACCGGGCATCCGGCTATGCATGTTGGTTTTTTGCACTGGATACACCTGCTGGCCTCTGCCAATGCCTGTTCATGGGAATATCCTAATGCCACTTCATCAAAGTTGGAACGTCTTTTCTCAGGGTCCTGCCTTGGCATATCATTGCGCTCTAACACTGGCATCCCCCACGATCACATTTATAATTTTCAAGTGCCTGTTGCTCCTCATCCCTATACATCATTAACCTGTTCATAAGCAGAGTGAAATCTACTTCATGGGCATTGAATTCCGGACCATCCACGCACGCAAACTTGGTCTCACCGCCTACCAGCACACGACAGGCACCGCACATGCCGGTACCGTCAACCATGATGCTGTTAAGACTGACAATGGTCTTCACACCAAATGGATGGGTCACTCCTGCCACGGTCCGCATCATAATGGCGGGACCGATGGAAACAACAAGTGATATGGGCTCATCCCCTTCCAACAGTTTTTTCAAGACGTCAGTAACAAAACCGTGATGTCCTTTTGTGCCGTCATCGGTGGTGATGTACAATTCATCACTAACCTCCTGCATCTTATCTTCCCATAGCAGGAGTTCTGCACTGCGGGCACCGATGATGGAAATTACCTTATTGCCAATAGCCTTATGAGCACGGGCAATTGGGTAAATGGGTGCCACACCCACGCCGCCGCCAACACATACCACAGTGTCTGATGGCTCAATCTCTGAAGGATTGCCCAGCGGGCCCACAAAATCCTGCAGGCTGTCTCCGGCACTCAATGTGGATAATTGTTTGGTGGTTTTGCCTACTTCCATGAATATGGTGGTCACGGTTCCTTTTTTGCGGTCAAAATCAGCGATGGTGAGGGGTATTCGCTCACCTGTTTCGTCAATCTTGAGAATAATGAATTGTCCTGCCTTTGCTTTTCTGGCAATCTTCGGGGCATCGATTATCATCTGGTGAATTGTCGGTACTATCTGGAATTTTTCAAGTATTTTAAATGGCATTCTGATTGACCTTCCGAATATGATATTGATCAAATGTATGATTAAGTGAGTCCTTTAATGCAAGCAATAAAGTAAAAGTCTAACG
>QBUR01000129.1 GCA_013374385.1 Candidatus Methanocomedens sp.
TGACTGAAAAAACTGAATATTTTGGGCGATATTTGGACTGGGCTGAATAGTTACCCCTAATTAATGAAATTGAATTGGCTATTTACACGAAATTATAATACTGACCTTCGCAAGAGCACTGCCACCGCAAACACCAACAACAACCCGGCTATTATTGAAAAACCGGGCACCTCCAACCCATCCCCGAAAGGCAACTGGGATGTAGAGGTAGGTGTAGGACAAATGGTCTTCAACGGGATGGGCGTCCCGGCTGCAACTTCACTGCTCATATTAGAATACATGGTCAACTGCACGGTGGTCTTGGCCAGCACTCTTGCATAATTGTATTCCACTATCTGCTGGCTGGGCGATTCCAGTGAATCCGCAAACTCGTATGCACTCACTGCCAGTATCGGCTCTATACCCGCATCCCTTGCTTCCTCTATAGCTATTATGGCAGCATTGGCACTGCGTTCTATCTTGGTATCAATATCTGCATACCCCATCAGGCTGATGGCAGTACTGGCCTGAACGATCGCCAGTGAAGAGTCGAATATGGCTCCACTGTAATATCCCCTGTCATATTCTATACGTGCCCGCTCAAGTGAATCGTCAGCCTCGTTTAACAACCCCAAAAGTCCGTGTAAAGACTGCGATTCGGTGATAATTGTCTGGGCGTAAGTGACCACTGATGAAGCAGTACCTACATACCAACCTGCGCGCTCTTTCAATGCGGCATCTGAAGTAATGTGCTCAGTATTTACCAGGGATAGCCACCAATGTACAGTGTCAGCTCTAATGGAGGCCCATGCGAGTGATTCAATACATCCGACATCTGATTCAGATGAACGTGCATCATCCAGGAACTGTTCTGCCATCACCACCCTGATCTCTGCTGCACCAATACTGTCCACATCCATTATCCCCTCTTGCTTGAACCGCTCCAGTTCAAGCCGGCTTTCATTTATCTCTCCACTCACGTTCATGAAAAGGTCGTTCAGGTAAGATTCGTTGTTGTCTGATCGCTCATATTCATCCCACCATTGTATGAACTTCAGGTTCTTAAGCACCATCAGACCGATATTGGTAGCAGCATAATACTGCTCCTTGTCATACTCCTCCTGTCCATTATCCAGCATTTCACGTTGTAATTCCAAGGTACTGTTAAACCTGGGGGATACGTTTTGTGCCCCCAGATACATAAGGTTCGCTTCGTTTAGCACCTCTCTTGACAGGGGGCGCAGCGTGTCAAGGTATTCAGCTGACCATACACCCTTTGTGGGTTCTGGCACCTCTATAACGTAGCCGGTCAACAGTTCCACCGCCTCCTCGATGTTCACGGCCTCCACGACCTCCACGCCCTGTGCCCTGCCCCGCTTCACCACGTCAACCTCAATGGTCTCTTCCTCAATTGTTACGAATGCACCTTCGTGATCGACCTTACTTTCAGTGACAAACACATTGGTCTGACCTTCAGGTACAATAAACAGGGTGGCACCATGCTGGGCAGCAGCATCCAGTTTATAGGGAATACCTCCCACTGGTCCGATACTGCCGTCCGGATTTATCATACCTGTAATGACCACGCCTTCCTTTAGTGGCAGTTCCTTTATATCTGCAATAGCGGCAACCGTTAGAGCAGCACCGGCAGAGGGGCCGGCGATAATAGGGGATGTGACCTCGATTATAAAATAAAAATCATGCTTGCTGGGGTCGATCCCGGTCACGTCTGATGCTACCAGCGCTGCCATACGGGCCGAACCCTGCATATCCACCTCGGTATAGGGTTGGGTATCAACGAACACGTAACCATTGCCCTCGGTAACAAGCACAGTGGCATTGAGCAGGACTCCGGTTTCCCCTTCAAAACTGGCGTAAGCGGCAACCAGAGGAATTGTCACCGCTTCTTCCAGGTTTATTGCAGATACAGGAGCCGCGAGGATAAGTATCAAAAATAGGGCTGTAAAAATCCTCGTACAACCAAAGTTTACTGCACTCATCAGGTCTTACCTTATTTGCATAAGTCAGCGGGATAATGTCCAGGGACATATCCCACTAACAGTGTTGGATAAATCAATACATTTACAGGACTGCGCTCTTAAATTCCTCCAGACCCATACCATCAATGATTCTACCCAGGCGTTTCTTTTCGCCCCTGCTCTTTATAAATTCAATTATACTATTCACCAGTTTGAGTGCCTCGTCATCATCCAGTCCTTCTGCGATGAGGTCTGCAATTCTAGGCTTAATACCTGAACTGCCGCCCGCCAGGAGTTTCCAGCCTTTGGCCGTTCCGATAAGCCCAATATCCTTTACACTGGATTCTGCACAGGTGTTCAGGCATCCTGATACTCCCATTTTTAATTTGGAAGGCAGTTCCATGCCGTGATATAACTCGTCCAGTTTCAGGCCAACACCCACTGAATCCTGTTGACCACGTTTACAAAACGTAGTCCCGGGACAGATTTTTACACTGCGTACGCACAACCCGATTGCTGCGCCCGGGGGCATGTCCAGGTCAGTCCATACGCTGTCA
This sequence comes from Candidatus Methanocomedens sp., assembly GCA_013374385.1. Classification (GTDB taxonomy): domain Archaea; phylum Halobacteriota; class Methanosarcinia; order Methanosarcinales; family Methanocomedenaceae; genus Methanocomedens_B. The sequence goes on from QBUR01000129.1 coordinate 2,516, forward strand.
AGGTCCTCTGCTTTTAATCCTACTATAACCATACGCTGTGCTGAAGTTATCTTAACAGCAGATGCATTGTATTTCTCGGCCACGTCAGCGATCTTGCGAAGCGTACTAACATCGATTATGCCACCAGGGATGTGGGGGGCTATGGCATAGGTTTCTTTATCTCTCTGTACAATTGCTCCTTTCTCAGGAATATCATTTGACATTATTTTTAACCTCCAGCAACAGTATTACTGTTTATAGGTAATATGATTTCTGCTATTTGAAGACGTGTTATGATTACTTTCACCCCCCTCTCTGGTTAAGTATATCTACCATCCAAATAATCTACATATTGTCTCCCTAACAAGAACAAACTGGAGGCTTGAGGAATCAGAAATGATAAAAGAAACAGCAAAGCAGATTGAAGAGCGTTTTAGCCAGATTGGATTCAATATACCCATCAGTGAGATCGAAAGCAGACTTGATAAACTTGTGAACGAGTTCAAAGTCCCGCCTGAAGAGGCACGCAGAAGTGTTGTGAACTATTTTTTGAAGGAATACAACATCCCTCGTGGAGATTTCTATATCCAGCAGGGTGAAGTACCTACCATAAAAGTAAGTGACATAACAACTGAAGGGAAGTGGATCAATATCTCTGCTAAAGTGGTACAGTTATGGGACAACACCCATGAGAGTATCGATCAGGTAGGATTGATCGGAGATGAAACAGGGACAATAAAATTCAATAAATGGGCAAAGGCAGAACTACCTCCACTGGAGGAGGGGAAAAGCTACCAATTCAAGAACGTGGTCACTGACAGCTATCAGGAAAGGTTCCAGATTAATTTTAACAGGACCAGCCAGATTGAAGAGATTCAGGAGGATATCGAGATCGGTACCCAGGAAGTGGAGTTCTCGGGTGTTATGGTAGATATCCAGGCAGGTTCAGGTCTGATAAAACGGTGCACTGAATGTAACCGTGCTCTTATCAAAGGGGTATGCGGTGAACACGGCAAAGTGGAAGGGACCTATGACCTGAGGATTAAGGCGGTGATAGATGATGGTGTATCTGTACAGGATGCACTAATCAACCGCGAAGTTACAGAGCAGCTTACCGGAATTACCCTGGACGATGCCAAACAGATGGCCACTAAAGAACTTGACCAGGAAGTAGTGCTCATAAAGATAAAAGAAGGCTTATTGGGTAAATATTATTCTATTAAAGGCCCAAGGCTTGATCGTTATATCCTGGTTGAGCAGATTTCACCGATCCCACCGATGGAAGCGGATAAGGTTGATGCTCTATTAACCCAGCTGGAGGCCTGAACAATGGCATCACAATACTCAAGGGAAGTTGCACATAGAGTGTTTGCACAGGAGTTCAGGGATTCCGATTTGTCCTTCAAGGACAGCAATGACCAGTATTCACCCCAGTATCTCTTAACACCCACCGGCGCAAAGATAAACCGGATGTTTATCGTGGGTACGCTGACAGAGAAGGAGGATATCGGAACCGATGCAGAATACTGGCGGGCCCGTGTGGTAGACCCCACTGGTGCATTTATCATATATGCCGGACAGTACCAGCCCGAAGCTGCCAGGGCCATAGCGGAAATGGAAGCACCTGCGTATATTGCCATAGTGGGTAAGCCCAGTACTTTCCAGACCGAAGACGGCACCGTCCTTACCTCGGTAAGACCGGAAAGTGTGCATGTAGTGGATGAAGCAACCAGGGAGCGGTGGGTGGTGGAGACCACACAACGCACAATGGAGCGCATCAATAACTTAAACAGCAACAATCCAGATGCAGTAAAGGCTATGGAGCACTATAACACTGATGTTTCAGTGTACAAGCAGATGTTGGTGGATGCATTGAAAGAAAGCACGCAGGATTAATACATAACATACAGGGGCTACGTGCCCCATTTTTTTTTTCGACAAAAGCATTTATGCTTAAATAGTCCTTTATACAATCTCTTAGTGGTGATATTGTGGTTTTTGAGATCGAAAAAGTATATGCACGAGAGATACTGGATTCCAGAGGAAATCCAACCGTAGAAGTTGATGTATCAACTTATTGTAGCGATATCAGGTTAAGGGGTTTTGGACGGGCCAGTGTTCCCAGTGGTGCATCTACTGGTGCGAATGAAGCAATTGAAATGCGTGACAAAGATAAACGCTACCTTGGCAAGGGAGTACTTACAGCTGTTCATAACGTGAACGCCCTACTGGGTCCAGAGATAATGGGAATGGAAGTACGGCGTCAGCGGGAAATTGACCTGATGATGATTGAACTGGACGGCACTGAGAATAAGTCCAGCCTGGGCGCCAATGCCATCCTGGGTGTAAGTCTGGCAGTGGCCCGTGCGGCAGCTGATTCATTTAACATACCACTCTATCAGTACCTTGGAGGTACAAATTCATTCACCTTACCGGTTCCAACCCTCAATATCATAAACGGTGGACAGCATGCCGGCAATGACCTTTCGATCCAGGAATTCATGATACAGCCAAAAGGAGCTGAGACCTTTCGCGAAGGGTTAAGATGGGCAGCAGAGACCTATCATGCACTGGGTGTTATCCTCAAGGATGAATATGGCTCAAGCGCTACGAATGTAGGTTACGAAGGTGGGTATGCCCCGCCATTGAGTATTACAGCAGATGCCATAGAAGCCATAACGGATGCCATTGAGATGGCAGGATATACCGAAGATGATATCACCATTGGTGTTGACGCTGCAGCTTCATCATTCTATAAAGATGGCAAATACGACATTGATGGGGAGCAACTAAACGCGGGCGAACTGGTTGATTATTATCTCGACCTGGTGAACACTTATCCTATTTACTTAATCGAAGATGCCTTTGAAGAAGAAGCGTTCGTAGACTTTGCAACCCTTACTGAGGAACTTCCCAATACAATAATTGTTGGAGATGACCTTTTCGTCACCAATGTAGAGCGCCTTAATATGGGAATTGAGATGGGAGCATGTAACTCATTATTGCTTAAGGTTAACCAGATAGGCAGCCTGAGTGAAGCCTTTGATGCCGCAACCACTGCACACCGCAACGGTTACAGTGTGGTTGTAAGTCACCGTTCAGCAGAGACTGAGGATAGTATGATAGCTGACATCTCTGTGGCACTGGGTGCGGAACTTATCAAGACCGGGGCACCTGCCAGAAGTGAACGCACAGGTAAATACAACCAGCTTCTGCGCATTGAAGAAGAACTGGGTGAAGCAGCTCACTATATGAGAATATGATATTCCGCATTTATTCTGGTGATTCAGGTACCTACATGGAAAAATAAGACAATAGAATTGCAATTATTACTGTAATGTATATTGCCCTAAAACTACCAACCCCGCCCAGATTAATATGTGCACTGCCGTCGGTTTGTTCAGTTATATTGAACAATGACAGGCCAACACCCAACATAATGCCAAATACACCTGAAACAAGTACCACGGTGGAAGCATTGCCAGGGTCGAGTATAAGGGCGAAGGGGATAGGGAGCAAACCTATGTAATCAGGTATGACCATACCTATACCGGATTTGAATTCAGTTAATAGGTGGGTGGCTATCACAACTATCAGCATGATCTCTAAAGCTGCGAAACCCGGATTATTAATCACTGCATATATTGAAAACAGAAGCGGTAAAATGAAACCACCTAAGTTTAATGTAATCCGGGTATTAAATACCAGTTCATCACCGATATCAAACTCCTCTTCAAGCGGTACTGAATAGAACTCACCCAATAGTTGGACTTTTTCTTCAGAAAAGTCAGGTTTTTTTGTCCTCATACGGTAGATGGGTATTTCTGTGGATGAAAACACCAGCATGCCTGCCAGTAATAAGAATAACAAGATAGGGTGTATGTTCCACTGGCTGCAAAGTACATTGTTGTAAATTAGGTGGAATATAGGCAAAAGTATTAGACCAAAAAATCCGAGCATTTGGATGTCCTTTCTTGATATCATTCCCCGCATAATATTCTACCTCTATGTTAAATATTCTTTTAGATTGTTGGAGAAGTTAATAAACC
>QBUR01000128.1 GCA_013374385.1 Candidatus Methanocomedens sp.
AATTACAGGAAGATTCAGTATGTGCATATTTTGCACATACTGCTGAAGATGGCAAAAAATATCGTAACTACTCACCTTTAGGAAGCAGTAACATTTTGAATTTCACATTCTGATGACTGGCCCAACTTTTCCTTGACCATTCCCATAAATCTCTCTCCTCTTTTCTTTGAAGTCTCATAAACACTCAATATCACTTCAAAGACTTCAGCACCTTTCCATGTCCTCCTACCGCCACTAATTTTACGGTGAAGTACACCTTGACGTATTGCGCGCTCTGCGTCATTATTGTGCCACGGTACATCCTCGAACACCATGAACGTAAATAGCATATCCTGTCGCTTTCGAAGCTCCTTTGATATTCGTATGGCATCCTCATCAGTCCATTTCCTATCAAGTAATACCTTCATCTCATTTTGGAATTCTTTGCAAGCATTTTTACGTTCTTCCATAGATGGAGGTGGATCATTCTCCGTGTACTCAATCGCTCTTTTCAGAATTGATCGAATTCCGTCAACGAATTCAAGGAACTTTCCAGGAGGTCTTCCCGGTTTCGTTAATGTAGCAGGCTTAGATGTTAAGAGAGTACGGGGTTCTATCCTGTGTTTAATCTCAGCTCTCTCCAACCACCTATTCACATGAAGAAGATCAAGCTGATGTCCCGCACATTTTACTACATCATATGGCTTCCATGCATCTCTGCCCAAAACACCATTGAATCCTTTCAGAGTTTCTTCCGGCACAGTATGACCACGAGTTGGAGCAACTTTATAGTAAGAAGCCATTGTAGAGGTAAAAACCCATAACCAACTGTTCTTACCGTCAATTCTGAATCCTGTTTCATCGGCATTTACAGCAGCTGCTTTTTTGATCTCCTCATGGAGTTTTTCGTAGTCTTCTTTGAGTGTATCTGCAACCCATTTCTCCAGTTTAAGAATTGTGGCTTCACTCATAGTGATTTCATATGTCTCGTACAAACTGGATTGTATCTTTCCTATACTCAGTCCCAACATTCGCTGATAAACAACCCAAGAAGCTACGGCAGGCCCGAAGTGTTGATTTGGTGATAACCACGGCACTTCTCCGCGAACCAATTTATTGCACTTGTTGCACCAGTATCTCTGAAAAATAACTTCATAAACAATATGTTCGGGAAGTGGGATATCCGTCACAGTGCGCTTTTGTTCTGCACCCTTAATGGGTTCGTCCAGAGGCACACCGCAGTCTGGACATTCGTCCAATGTGATATACACAGGGGATAAGTTTGGGGTTGGTTTTTTTCTTCCATGACCTGTATGTCCTGGTTGACCACCTGTGGCCTTTTTCTTTCCTTCCTGTCGATTTCGTCGGTAAAAAGTTTTTGAAGAAGGAACACCACCAGCTTCAGCAGTTTTGTCTGATGTTGCAAGAGCCGATAAAGATGCCTGTAATTGCGTAAGTTGTTTTTTGAGTTCTTTGTTTTCTTTTTCGAGTTTCTTCTTTTCATGAATGACGATTATCTTCTCATTTTGCTCTTTTTCGAGCTCTTTCTCTAAGTTAGCGTTTTTTCTTTCTAAATCACGGATGTATTTATTCAGGTTTTCTGTGTTATTTTCATTCGTCATTGTTCAGAATCACCAAGTAAACGGTTTTTCCTAAGTGTTCTTTTGGGCAATCGACTTTCGCGCTTGTTCCAAATGGTTTGACTTTTCTGATATAGAAACCACGGATGTTGTTAACTTTTAGTTCTGTTGCAGGTGTTAGGGGAACTTTCTTCATTAGATATCTAATAGATATCTAAAAATATAAAAAACTTTCGGTGAGATATTTATTTGAACTGACAACAATGGAAAATAGGAAATGCTAAAGTGGTATTTGTGCGAGGGGAAAACTCAAAATCGTTGGGTGGTTTCTAAAACGTGAGTTGTTAAGACCATGCTTTGTCCCAGTCGCAGCAGAGCTGTGGAGTATAACGATTAAGATCAAGTGATTCTTCTAAATCTATGATACATAAATCAATACATATTGACTATTGTGACTGTTACTCCAAAAAGTATTATTATTGTGTGGCGTCATTAATGTTTCATATGACCTCTGATATTACCTTTGACGACATCGGCAGTTATCCTCTCCCCCCTGACATTTCAAGGGATTGGATAGCACAAGCAGCTGCATCCAGGCAAGAAGACGAACTCCTGTTCCAGACAATCGCCCTTTCAATGCAGCAGAAAATAGAAGCAGGTGTGGAAGTCCCCACTTATCCCCAGTTCCAGGACATGAACAAGCAGTTCCTGAATATCATAAACGACCCCAAACGTACAGAAGAGCCCCTACTGGTCAGGGAATCCGATGCAAAAATCCTGGAAATGGAAGCCATTACCGCCCTGGCAGGTGAGTACAGGGCCCTGCACGGCAAAGCCCTTAAGATTCGAGTGTGCGCCACAGGACCTTTAGAGCTATACCAACAAGAGTTCGGCGGCACATCATACAGCGACGTATTGCTGACAATAGCAAAAAGCATTGACAGGTTTGTTAAAAATGCAATCAACTACTCTGATGACCTTGAAGTGGTTACTGTATCCATCGACGAGCCCAGTATTGGTATAAACCCACAGATAATGCACGCCGATGAAGATACAATAAAAGCCCTTACCATAGCAGGCCAGACCGCCAAAAGCCACGGCATAGACACCGAAATACACCTGCATTCGCCCCTAAATTACAAACTGGTGTGCGAAGTTCCATCCATTAACGTCATAGGAGTGGAATCAGCAGCAAATCCCTCATATCTTGAACTTGTCGACCGCTCAGACCTTACAACATCTGATACTTTCCTCAGAGTAGGTATAGCCCGCACAGATATATTCGGCCTGACTGCCGCCCTCAACGAAAAATACAACACCAATGTCTGGAGGGAACCTGACAGAATAAAAGAAGTGGTCACCCGGATGGAAACACCGGATGTCATAGCGGGCAGGCTATCCAGTATTTACAAGATGTTCGGCGACAGCATCAAATATGCCGGACCTGATTGCGGCCTTGGTTCATGGCCTACCCAGGACATGGCACAGCAACTGCTAAATAACACGGCAAAAGGTATGGAAATGTTCCGACAGGGACGGTAACCTTCTACCTTCTACCTTCTGCGCCCTAAAGCTTTTTAAGACACATCTTCCAATAACATACTATGAATGATTTCATTCCAGTGGATGTAATGGGTGTGTACATGACCAATACACCGCACGGTTTGACTCCGGTTGTCATAATCTCTAATGATGAAGGGGAGATAATGCCCATCTATGTAGGGATGTCTGAAGGGGTATCCATACAATCAGCAGCCAACAACTCGGTCACGCCCAGGCCTATGACACATGACCTCATGACATCGATTCTCGAGAGACTGGATGCCAAAATCTCCTGCGTGTTTATAGATGAGATTAAGGATGGTATATATTATGCCCGGCTCAGCCTGAACTACGATGATACTACTATTGAAATAGATGCAAGACCCAGTGACTGCATCTCCCTTGCTGTGCGCACAAATGCACCTATAATGGTGCACAGTTCTGTTTTCCATGCCTCAACGATAAGGGAAGATGAAATGGAAGGAATGATGACACTGGACTCGTTTGTAAACAGCTCCTGATAGGTCTGCAGATTACTTTCACTCTCCTATCAAAAACCTCATACTCTATCCTGTCAATTAAAGTATGTGAATTTGCTCGATTTCCAGTCTGACCCTGAGAAAACCGACATCTGTTCAGTTGGCGAACTCAACCACTATATACACGATATGTTAAGCAGTGACCACCACCTTCGAAAGATATGGGTGCGAGGTGAGATATCGAACCTTACCAATCACAGTTCGGGACACAAGTACTTCACCCTGAAAGATAGCCGCTCCCAGCTAAACTGCGTGATGTTCAGGAACCACTGCCGCAGCCTGACCTTCCAGCCTGAAGTGGGTATGAAATTGCTTGCCCGGGGCGACATAGATGTGTATGAAGTCAGGGGGAGTTACCAGCTTGTGGTCACGGCCCTCAGGCCCGACGGTATCGGGGAACTGCACATAGCACTGGAGAAATTAAAAAAAAAACTGTCTGCCCAGGGATTATTCGATGCCAAGTACAAGAAGACATTACCACAATTTCCCAGACGCGTTGGAGTAGCAACATCTCCTACCGGGGCCGTATTACATGATATTATTAACGTGACCAGGCGCAGATTCCCGGTGGACATTCTGCTGTCCCCTACCGTGGTCCAGGGTGATAATGCAGTAGAAAGTATAGTAAATTCCATTAAGCGCCTTAACAGTATGGACATTGACGTTATTATCCTTGCCAGGGGCGGAGGTTCCCTTGAAGACCTGTGGCCATTTAACAGCGAGCAGGTTGCACGGGCGATCTATGATTCAAGGATTCCTGTGGTATCTGCAGTAGGGCATGAAACTGATTTTACCGTGGCAGACCTGACAGCAGACATCCGGGCACCAACCCCCTCAGCCGCTGCTGAACTGGTAGTACCGGACCGGAATGAGGTGATGGTCAGGGTAGATACGGCCCGGTCGCATCTCATCTCATCCATAACAGGTCTGGTCTCGCATCACAATAATCATCTTTTGCATCTCGAAAATCGTGTAGATGCCCGGCACCTGGTAGGAACATTGAACCAGCATTTACAGCGCGTAGACGAACTTGGGACGCGCCTTGCTCTCACCATGGACCGGGAACTTGAACTGCACAACAAACACCTGGAATCGTGCGTGGGTAAACTTAATGCTGTGAGTCCGCTAAATACATTGAAGCGTGGGTACACCATCGTAATGCATGAAGGCAGGGTGGTCAGGAGTGTTGAAGATACTAAAAAAGGAGATGCATTGGAGATGCGAGTAATTGACGGGAAGATATACTGCAAAGTAACCGATACGGAGGAACAAATTTGAACTCAGACAACGATAAAGATGACATCAATTTAGAAGACGCACTGGCAGAACTGGAAGATATAACCAATAAGATAGAGGAAGGCGACCTGTCCCTGGATGAGAGCCTTGCACTGTTCGAGCAGGGTATAGCTCTTACCCGCTTGTGTTCATCAAAACTGGAAACTGCCAGGCAGAAGATAGAAAAACTGGTTGAAGATAACAAAACCGAAGAGATGGAAATAGAATAGTCCTGATTTACTATTACTATCCATCTTGGTTTTTATGTTATGATAATTACTTTGTAGAAACTATCTTTATCACATCACCATCTTCAACTTCATGCTTTTCACCAAGACGCATCTTGGTTTTTGCATCTACAGCATATAGGAATCCTTCCCCGATATCTGTATGCACCAGATATGCCAAGTCATGAGCTGTGGAACCGTTTTTCATCAAATAGGCATCAGGCAGTACCTTGCCCTTTTTATCCGTGTACTTGTTCTCGTCCTCAACCGGGTAAGCGACCACCTGGTCAAGAAGTTGCAACACTGCAGTGTTGATACATTCCTGGATGCCAGTACTACCATTTTCATCTAGCAGCATCTTGATCTTGTCCAGTCCTGCCTTCTGTGCATCACTGAGTCCATCATTCATCACGAACTCTTTATCACCGGGCCGGTACGCTATGGCATCACTCTTTGCAGCCATGCGCAATGCCAGTTCGGCTGCCGCGGATGTGGGTACCACTATCCTGTCCGCAGACATGAGCCTCTCCAGCAGTTTGGGCGGGGCAACATCTAGTTTGTTGGCTGCTATCATCAGGGGTTTGCTTGCCAGCCTCAGTGCATCTGAGAGCGCTATCATCTCATCGTCGGTCCATTTTGCAGGATTATCAGACATGGACATCTTCGACAGTGCGACCCTTGCATGATGTACACTGACACCCGCGCCCTGCAGCTGGTCAGATATTACCTGTTCAAGTTTGAGATTTTCAGCTTGTATCCTGCGGGACAAGCGGTCCCAGTTGCGCTTCAGTATGCCGAACATCCACATGGTTATTTCATGTTCCAAAAACTCGATATCCTCAAGCGGGTCATGCTGGCCTATGCCCACTGGGTTGCCCTCAATATCGGTACCACCTGATACATCGATTACATGAATGATTGCATTGGCCTGCCTCAGGTTGTCCAGGAACGCATTACCTAACCCTCTGCCCTTATGGGCATCTGGTACCAGACCGGCCACATCGATAACCTCTACCGGTACATACCTGACACCATCCTGGCACTGCCCGCAAGGTTTTCCCAGCTTTTTGCATGGACACACTGTTCTGACATAAGTGATACCATGGTTTGCATCAATTGTGGTAAATGGATGATTGGCAATCTCTACGTTTGCAAGTGTAGCAGCCTTGAAAAAGGTACTCTTCCCTGAATTTGGTTTTCCCGCCAGTCCTATGGAAATTGACATTATTTGTATCTTGAACCTAACTTGATTTTATAGTTTTGGTATGTAATGTCCAGTATTTCCGGAATATGTCCTAAATATAATTGTAATGCCATTATAATATAAATGCTATATCTCT
>QBUR01000127.1 GCA_013374385.1 Candidatus Methanocomedens sp.
AATACTGGTCAAATTTCAGATAATTGAATCCATGGCATCAGCAAGTCCTTTCTTATTATCAAAATCCATCACGACCCCCTGTAGATAGCCTTCATCCCTGCTCTTCAATTCCCTGACCATTTCGACCATGTTGGGTACTGCCCGGACAACGTTGTCCACAATAGAGATGGTGGCTTGTTGTGCTGTTCTGGACAAGGGGTTCAGGTCCACTGCTATAACCTGTTTTCCCATTCCAACCAAAGCCTCGCACCTGTCACCATCTTCCATTGGCACGAACACCACATATGCCAAATAGATTCCACTGTGGCAAACGTTACTCCTTTTAGATGTCAGACCGGGAATAGCGGCATCAGGCTGGGCTCCCAGCACCTGTCCTGCCCCGTGAGCCTGCAGGTGCTTGATAATCTTCAATACCCTCTCCTCGGTCCTGTAGAACAGGTTCACTTCCAGGGGTGCGCCTGTTATTTCTGACAGTTGCACCAGTTCGGCTGGCACCAGGGCTGCCGCATTGCCGTTGACTGAAATAATCCGCCTCTTAGCCAGAAGTATCATGGCCGAGGCAGCATATTCAGCAGCATGGGCAGAGGGTAATGTTTCCTCACCGATAAGATAATCAAAAGCTTCGCCCCTGCCCTGTGCTATCAGCCCTTCCTGGCTGGTAATGCCTTTTTCCACACCACTGACTATACGATGCCTTGTCATCAAAGAGAAGTATCTCGGATGGTCTGGCGGAATATCAGTCATCAAAACTATAGATGGGTGGCCTGCAGATTAAAACCTGTGGTTTTTACACCGACTACCTGTTTGTCCGTGAACTTAATCGATATTGCCAGTCTTAAGAGGTCTGACCATCAATTTTTTCAAAAGTTCTCTTCTTCCAATCTCATCTAATGTATTGTATAGTGTCCAAAAAACGTCCATTTTTGCATCCCCTGCTAAATGTTTATTAAATATACGGTTTACCGTTTGTTATTACGTAAAATACAATTATCTAATATAAAGTTATCCATTCGTCCCGTCCTGCCCATACGCATTTTGCACCATACGTTCGTAGGTCAGGTCAATTATTGTCTCAAGATTAGAAATATCTTCCAGATTATACTTTACAAGAGTGTCCAGTGCGCCCTGGTCGCCCCGTTTGTACTTGTACCACAATCTTACAGCATCAAATCCTGTAAGACCTGTTGTCTCGGTGCTCCTTGCAAGGCCCAGCACGGCCTCGATATGCTTAAGGCCCCCTGATAAACCTATCCTGCGCAAGGGATACATAAGGTCAATGTGCAACTGGTCAAAGCATATTTCTGGAAAATGTTGGGAGATAAATGGCAAGTCGAAGCGCGCGCCATTGAAAGTAATAATGGTCTTGCAGCCTTCAAGTACCGGTGGAAACTCATCAAGGTCGATTCCGTTTATGAACACCCGGCTCTCGCCGCCACCGTATACCCCGATCATTGTTATTTCATCCCGGTTTTGGGACAGTCCGGTAGTTTCAATATCCAGGAATATTGTATCTGTTTTGAAATGCTGGTATGCCCGCCAGTGTTCGTTTGATGGCAGGGTACTGGCAAAATAAGTATAGTCAGATGCGTCAAGCCGCTGCCTGGATTGTTCAATACCTTCAAGCAGTTGTTTTATCTTTGATTGCGACATGTCGATTTTATGGTGGTTTTCGCAAAACTCATTCCATGACCGTATCCCACTGCTCCATATCTTTTGTTCGGTGGTAGCGCCGATGCGGGGAATGTGAATATAACTGTTGGTTAGCATAACCGGTAATTGGGCTTCCCGGTATAAATATCCCAACATTAATTATCCTTGAGAGTAGTAGAAGTTATCATGATACGCACAGGGATTATCGGTGCATCCGGCTACACTGGCGGCGAACTTATGCGCCTGCTGGGTAGTCATCCTCAGGCAGAAGTGGTATGTGCCACATCGCGCCGCCTTGACGACAAACAGGTGAGCCAGACCCATCCCCACCTGAATAGCTTTACAGACCTGAAATTCCAAAACCTTGACGCTGGTGAAGTGGCAGGTCAGTGCGATGTTGTGTTTACTGCAGTACCCCACGGCAGCGCCATGGATGTGGTGCCAGAGTTGTTGGATTCAGGGACGAAAGTAATAGACCTCAGTGCAGATTACCGGCTACCACCCAGTGTTTTTGAGCAGGTGTACGGACTTAAGCACAAGGCACCACACGATGCTGTATTCGGGCTGGTTGAACTACATCCCGAGGTGCGCGATGCCTCATTTGTAGCAAATCCCGGCTGTTACCCGACCGGAGCCATTCTGGCTGCCGCACCATTGGCCGCAGCAGGACTTATTGAGCGGGTAGTGTTTGATTCCAAAAGCGGCATATCAGGAGCTGGTGCCGAACCGAGCCAGATATCCCATTATCCAAACATGGCAGAGAACATACAGGCATACAAACTCACCACCCACCGCCATGGTGCTGAGATGAGGCAGGAACTGGGTCGCCTGGACAGTAACATCAAGGTCAATTTCACACCCCACGTCATCCCTTCAGTCAGGGGCATCCTGACCACTGCTCACCTGTTCCTGAAAGCAGGGACAGACTCCTCACAGGTGGCTGATATCTACCAGCAGTTCTATGCCGACAAGCCCTTTGTCAGGCTCCTGGACGGTATTCCCATGCTTGGCCCTGTACGTGGCTCTAATTTCTGCGACATTGGGTTTGAGATGGACGCTGACGGACAGCGGCTGGTCGTGGTATCTGCCATAGACAATCTGGTAAAAGGGGCATCGGGACAGGCGGTCCAGAACATGAACCTGATGTTCGGGCTTGATGAGACCACAGGATTGTGGAACCCGGCAATTTTTCCGTAGGAAGTAATTATCATGCAGATAAAAGAAATAATGACAACAAATGTAATAACATGCAGCCCGGATGAACCGGTAAAACATGCTGCGCTGCTGCTTAGAAAACATAAGATAAGTGGCATCCCTGTGGTGGAAGATGACAGGGTGGTGGGTATGGTCACCGGGAGTGATATTCTTAAGTTACTTCAAGTACCTGAAAAGTCCAGCCAATTATGGCTGCCCAGTCCCTTTGAGGTTATCGAAGTGCCCCTGCGGGAACTTATCAGCTGGGAGGAAGCAAAACATGCCCTTGATGATGTGGGTTCCAAGAAACTGTCTGATGTGATGAGCCGACCGGTTGTGACTGCAGACGTTTCAGATAGCCTTGAAACGGTGGCATCGAGGATGGTTAAACATAACATCAATCGGATGCCAGTACTGGACGACGGCAAACTTGCAGGGTTTGTTACCCGCCAGGACATTATCTCTGGTATGGCACTATCTGCCTGATCGTGGGTTCTGTGTGAAAGAGATTAAAGGCGGTATCTGTGCTGTTAAGGGTGTCAGTGCCTGGGGTGTAAAGCAGGGCAAGTACGGTCTTGCCTTGATTAGCGCCGAAGGCAATGCAGCAGGTGTATTCACCCGAAACCGGGTTATTGCCGCGCCTCTTGTACTTACGAGACAGAATCTTGAAGGGGGTAAACTGTCTGCTGTTATTGTGAACAGCGGTAATGCCAATGCTTTCACAGGTTTGGAAGGTATTGAGGATGCCAGAACAATGGCTGCGCTTGCAGCTGATAAACTGGGAATTGATGAAAATAGTGTAGGTGTTGCGTCCACAGGTATTATAGGCCACAGGCTTGATATGAGCATTATACAGTCCCAGTTAAACCAGGTTGAAAAATCGCTGACTAATAGTTATGAAGGTAGTGCACAATCTGCAAAGGCCATCATGACCACTGACACTTTCACAAAAGAAGCGGCTGTTGAACTCTCCAACGGTACATGTATTGGAGGTATTGCCAAAGGTAGTGGTATGATAGAACCAAATATGGGTACCATGCTGGCGTTTATTTATACTGATGCCATCCTGGATTCGGTAACATTGAAGCAGTGTTTGCACTCTGCCGTGGATAAGAGTTTTAATATGGTGGTGGTGGACGGCGATACCAGCACCAATGACATGACACTGATAACTGCTACCGGACAGTCGGGCACACCTGACCCCGACGAGTTCCAAGCCGGACTTGATAAGGTATGCATCACCCTTGCCCGGATGATAGCCAGGGATGGTGAAGGTGCTACCCGGCTCATCGAAACCAGGGTAAAGGGAGCAGCCAGCCACAGCGATGCGGTACTGGTTGCAAAGGCCATTGTCCGCTCACCCCTGGTTAAATCGGCAATATTCGGATGCGACCCTAACTGGGGCCGGGTGGTGGCGGCAGTAGGATATTCAGGTGCACAGGTAGAACCTGACCGCATAAGCCTGGAATTTTCTGGCAAGGACAAATCTGCTGAACTGGTGAATGGGGGCAAGATACTGGAAGTTCCATCCGGGACGCTTGAGGACATCATGGGCTCGGAAGAGATTATTATCAGTGTGGATTTGGGACTGGATAATGGGAGCGCCACTGCCTGGGGATGCGACCTGTCCTACGATTACGTGCGTATCAATGCCGAATACACTACGTAATCTATGGAATAAACTGTAAATATCCCTAACGAAACAATGAAGTGCTAAGAGTAATATTTACACCCCAAATTCAAGGTAGACAATGGAGGATATGCAATGAAAGTTCTGGTTAGTGATTCCCTTTCTGATAAGGGTATTGAGATATTGAAAAAGGAAGTTGATGTTGACATTAAGACAGGTATGAGCCCTGATGAACTGAAGAACTGTATCGGGGAGTATGATGCCCTGATAGTAAGGAGCCAGACCCAGGTGACATCGGATGTCATTGAGGCAGCTGCAAACCTGAAGATTATCGGACGTGCCGGTGTGGGCGTAGATAACATAGATGTAGAAGCCGCCACCCAACACGGCATTATTGTAATAAATGCTCCAGAAGGCAACATGATATCGGCTGCCGAGCATACCATTGCCATGATGATGTCACTTTCAAGGAACATCCCGCAGGCAAACCAATCCCTCAAATCAGGAAAATGGGACCGCAAGACATTCACTGGTGTTGAGGTAAGGGGTAAGACACTGGGTGTCATTGGATTGGGGCGGATTGGTGCCGAAGTGGCTGCACGTGCCCAGGGTATGAAGATGAACATCCTGGCTTATGATCCCTTTATTAGTGAAGAGCGGGCCGGGGAACTGGGCGTTACGCTCACCACTGTAGATGATATTGTGTTAAATTCTGACTACATCACCGTACACACGCCACTCACCAAAGATACAAAGAACCTCATAGACAAAGAACAATTTGAAAAGGCCAAAACCGGGCTCCGTATCATTAACTGTGCCCGTGGCGGTATAATCAACGAGGAAGCCCTGGCCGAGGCCGTTGCCAGCGGTAAAGTTGCAGGTGCTGCCATTGATGTATTTGTCAACGAGCCACCCCTTGGGTCACCTCTGATTGAGCAGGACAATATCATAGTCACCCCACACCTGGGGGCTTCTACACAGGAGGCACAAATTAACGTAGCAGTAGCTGTGGCAGAACAGATTATTAACTTAAGTAAAGGATTGCCTGTCCAGAACGCCATCAATATGCCTTATGTGAAGCAGGAGGTAATGAAAGTACTTCAGCCTTACCTGCCTCTGGCTGAGAAGATAGGTAGACTGGCTGCGCAGTTAATGGAAAATAAATACGAGCGCATCGAGTTGTCCTACAGCGGCGAGATTGCAGAAAGGGATACCGGGCCAGTGACCGTAGCTGCCCTAAAAGGGGTGCTGGAATTTGCCATGGGGTCATCAGTGAATTATATTAATGCGCCGGTCATCGCCAAGGAGCGCAAGATAAAAGTAATTGAATCAAAGTCCAAGACATCTGAGAGTTATGCCAACCTGGTGATGCTGCGCCTTTTCAACAATGGTGATGTGAAGACCGTAGCTGGAACCATGGTCGGGACCAATCCCAGGATCGTGCAGATAAATGAGTACAGCATAGATGTGCTGCCATCCGGACACATGCTGGTAGCATTGCATGAAGACCACCCTAACATTATCGGACCGTGCTGTATTGTGTTGGGTAAATATGATATCAACATTGCAGGCATGCAGGTTGGGCGCATCAAGGCAGGCGGTACAGCTATTATGGTGCTCAATGTAGATTCTGAGGTCAATGAGAATATCCTGGATGAAATTCGGGGTGTAAAAGGTATTATCGATACGAAGATGGTATACCTTTAAGTTATACTATTCAAAAATTATAAGTAGTTTAAAAGACTATAGGTAGTTATTATGGAAGTATTATTTCGAGTAGTGGCTTCTGAAAAAGATGTGGAAGAGATAACATCCAAAGATGATAATATCCATTTCTGTTTCAGACCCTCAGAAAAGGATATATTCAATATAATCCGTAAAAATCCGAAAATCAAAATGATTCAGC
>QBUR01000126.1 GCA_013374385.1 Candidatus Methanocomedens sp.
GATATGTTTATCGGGAGTTTATTGAACCTGGGGGTGGAGCCATCAAAGGTAATTGAAGCAATGGAGTCAGCAGCTGACGTTTCAGTAACACTGTCTGATGCCAAAACAGGCCATATAATGGCGACCCGCGTGGACGTTGCCCAGCACTCCAGTACCAGATTGAAGTATCACCTGATGACAGAACAGATCCTTTCGGCAGGACTGCCCCGGGCCGTGATGGAAGATGCACTTGGTATTCTGGAACTGATGGGGCGTGCAGAATCCATTGTTCACGGCATACCGCTTGAAGAGTTACATATGCATGAAATGGGGCAACAGGATGCTATTGCTGATGTTGTTGGCACTTCAGCTGCTTTTCATGCACTGGAGATGTCCGGGGCACAGATATTCTGTATGCCAATATCTGTGGGTGGCGGGTATGTGGATACCTCCCACGGCACACTACCGGTTCCTGCTCCTGCCACTCTCGCCGTGCTGAATAATTCAAAGTTGTTGTGGCGTGGCGGGCCTGTGGAGCATGAACTGCTGACACCTACAGGGGCAGCCATCCTGGCGTATCTCACACAACGATATGGCACTACCTGTACAGTTTATCCACAAATGAAATCATCAGGCACTGGTTACGGGGCAGGTTCAAAAGATGTGGGCATGCTCAACATGCTGCGTACCGTAATGGGTGAACCAGACCCTGCCCTTGCCATCGACCATGTCGAGATGCTGGAGACTAATGTAGACGATGTGACCGGGGAAGTGCTGGGTTACCTGGTACAGGAATTGATGGATGAAGGTGCCCTGGATGTGTCGGTGATACCTGCAACCATGAAGAAAGGACGCAGCGGTTCACTGATAAAGGTGGTCTGCAAGACTGGTGATTCCAACAGGCTGGCCCGCAGGATTATGGTTGAGACCGGCAGTCTGGGTGTCAGATTGGTACCGGTCAGGCACAGGTTGACTGCCAGGCGTAACATAATCCAGGTGGATATAGATGTTGCAGGTAAGCCGTACAAGGTCAGGGTTAAGACGGCCTGTGACACAGAAGGGCACATCCTTGGTATATCAGCAGAGTTTGAAGACTGCAAGCAGGTGGCAAGCTCATCCGGAATCCAGGTGAAAGATATCATGCGCAGGGCAGAAGAGGTTGCAAGGCTGCAGTTGGAGTTTGAATAGAATTATTTAACACCTATATTGACGCTACTGTGCTTCAGATGAAAGACAAGGGTGAAAGCGAGCAGGATATACTGGAGCTGCTTTCTGCTTACAGGGCGAGGGATATATCTTATGACAGGGTGCTCAGTGCCATGTGTACTCACCCACATCCAATAGCGGTCAAGGCCCATGATATGTTCATGGAGGCAAATCTGGGTGATGCGGGGCTTTTTCCGGGAACGCAAGAGCTGGAACATGAGGCTGTCGCCATGCTGGGTCGGATGCTGGGCGACTCCGGAGTGCATGGATATATCACCACGGGCGGCACCGAGTCCAATATACAGGCCATCCGTGCTGCCAGGAATTCAGGTATCAGCGATCATCCCAATATAGTGGTTTCCGAGTCAGCCCATTTTTCCTTTGATAAGATAGCTGACCTGCTCAGAGTGGACGTAAGGAAGGCAGAACTGGATGAGGAGTTCAAGGTGGACCCGGCATCCGTGGAAGCTCAAATAGACGAAAACACTGTGGCTCTGGTGGGTATAGCAGGTACCACTGAGTTCGGGCAGATAGACCCAATCAGGGAATTGTCAGATATGGCGGTGGAGCGGGGTATTTTCCTGCATGTGGATGCGGCATTCGGGGCTTTTGTCATACCTTTCCTTGATAAAACATACGATTTTGATTTCAGGCTGCCTGGGGTATCATCGATGACGTCTGACCCTCATAAGATGGGGTTGTGCACTATACCGGCAGGCGGATTGCTGTTCAGGGACCGCTCACACCTGCACGAACTGCGTACTCATACGCCGTACCTTACTATCGATACGCAGTACTCATTGAGCGGGACACGGAGTGGAGCAGTAGCGGCGGCCGCGTATGCTGTGATGCAGTATATGGGTATGGATGGATACCGTGATACTGTGAAGTATTGTATGAAACTGACCCGCCGGCTTGTTGAGCGGGTTAGGGAATTCGGTGTTGAGCCATTGATTGACCCTGTGATGAACGTGGTGGTGCTTGATGTGGGTGATACTATAAAGGTAAGGGAGACATTGGCACAAAAGGGATGGTATACTTCAATAACACGCAGTCCACTTGCACTGAGACTGGTAATTATGCCGCATCTTAGCGAAAAAAGGCTGGAAGAGTTCCTTGATGACCTTGAATTGGTTTGCAGGGAACTATAATAATACCAATAATATCAGTTGTAATTATCAGTCGTATTCCCGCCAGGTCTTGCCACATTTGGTACACCTGAAGAAACGAGTCTCACTTTCATCGGCTGACCTAAGCTGCCTCAACCACCAGTAGGCTTTGTCATTGCCGCATTCTTCACATTTGACTTTTGAGGTGGGCAGGCCTGCTGCTTCGCTGCCTTCAATAACTGTTACCTCGCGCTCCTTGAATTCTTTTTTTTCTACAACACTTGCGCGTTTTGTTTTATCTTTTTCAAAGCCGCATTTCTTGCACTTCATTTTGGTGCCTGACGGCATCAACATACTCTTGCATTGGGGACAAAATTCCATATTGTATTACTTCCTGCTTTTATGGTTAAAATTGTATGTTTAAAATTGTATAGTTATTCCAATGTCAAGACACTGCTTAAGCATTCCGCATGCCAATGCGTGGCATTATCATAATAATGTTTAAGTAGATTTGAATATTATTACCCTTTCAATAATATTAGATAGAAAAACCATTCCTGGCGACATATTAGTAGTAATTATTTTGGTCATATTGACCGCATTTTTCATATTAATTCCACCTCTAGGTGATACATGGATTCATACTGTACTGGGTCTTCCCATGGTGCTGTTCACCAGCATGGCAGGACTTGCCATTGGCTGTTTGTTCCAGATGACCCGGAGCCTGCCGCTAATAGCCCTGACGCAAGGGCTGGTGAATGTGTTCCTGTTCGGGTTCATATCCATCTGGGGCCGGGGCTTGGGTTGTTTTAAGGAATGATTTAATAATGATATCGCATTGCAATGGTTGGATAAGATGATGAATATACTTGTTACAGGAGGGGCCGGATTTATAGGCTCGCATATAGCTGAACATTTTTCGTTGGCAGGCCATGATGTAACCGTGCTTGACAACCTTTCAACCGGTTACCTGCACAATATACCGGACAATGCCAATATCACACTCATCGAAGGGAACATCTGTGACCCGGAAGCAGTAGAAAAAGTTGTTTCCGAAAAGGATTATGTGTTCCATATGACTGCAATGGTATCAGTCCCACTGAGCTGCCAGCACCCGGAGGAAGCGTTTCGGATAAATACACTAGGTACGCTTAATGTGCTGCAGTCATCCCAGGCTGCGGGCGTGGAGAAGGTGGTCATTGCATCTTCGGCTGTGGTGTATGGCAATAACCCGGTCCAGCCCAAGCAGGAGGATATGCTGCCCGAGCCTGCATCACCTTATGCCATCTCAAAGCTGGATTGTGAGTACCTGGCCCGGATGTTCAACGATATGGGGCTTCGCACTACGTGCCTGCGGTATTTTAATGTGTACGGGCCGCGGCAGGACCCGGGCTCGGCTTATGCGGCAGCGATTCCCATCTTCATGTCCAGGGCGCAGGAGGGCGAGAACTTGGTGATATACGGGGATGGCGAGCAAACCCGGGATTTCGTGCATGTGTCTGATGTGGTGCGGGCCAATGTGGCTTCTATGGAACACGGAGACGGCGGGGTGTTCAATGTGGCTACGGGTCACAGTGTGAGCATCAATCAGCTGGCACGGACGGTGTTGGATATTACAGGAAGTGGGGCTGATATTGTGTACCAGCCCGAGAGAGCAGGGGATATTAAACATTCCAGGGCCGATGTGAGCAGGATATCTGGGTGGTGGCGAAGTGAGGTTGAGCTTGGGGACGGGCTGGGGAGTATTGTGCGTTAAGGAAGAAACTGCTGGCTGACACTTGCAGTTGAAGGTTTTAGGAAAATTGTCTAAATTTATTCGCGTTCATCTGTGGTTAATAAATCACGGAAATTTAAGAATCATGCAATAATTTTTGGATAAGCCCCGCCGCCCGGTTCCGTACCATACACCCGCCCCTCCCCAGGCAGGGAAACCCTAACTCACTTATCAAGCTTCAGCGCAGCGTGTGGGCACATAGTCACGCACGCACCACATTGCACGCACTTGTCCACTTCCATCTGCACTGTCCAGTCGTCCTTAAAAGATATAACACCCGTAGGACAGACCGAGATGCACGCACCGCAGTTGATACACTCATCTTCGTCCTTTATTACAGGTTGTTCAAGAGGCGTGATGGTAGCACCGCGCTTCTTAAAAGCTGCCGTGACCGTATCATACCTGTCCGGATGTACATCAATTACCACTTCGCCACCACTGGGTTTCACATCGGCCCGGTCAATATTCAGCAGAGTCCCCGTTTCCAGTACCACTTCCGCAATCAGAGGTTTTGAGGTTATCTCCATGGTTTCATGTAATATGAACTTCATCTTACGACCTCCTTGCCAGCAGTTTACTGATATCATCGCTGGTGATGATACCCACAACCTTGCTGTGCTTATTAAGCACTGGCATAGCACTGATATTGTACTGTTCCAGCTTGCACGCCGCCGTGTCAATAGGCTCTGAGGCATCAGCAGTGACCACATTACGGGTCATAATATCATCCAGTTTGTCCTGCTTGCTCTTTGCCACGGCCTTGGCAATGTCCCACGCCGTGATAATACCCACCAGTTTGTCTTCATCAGACACCACTGGCAGGTGGTTAAAGTTACCCTCCATGATAGCCTTGGCAGCATCTTTCACTGTCAGACCCTGCCTGATAGTAGTCACCCGCTTGGCCATAACATCGGCCACATTAGGCTGTTCGCCAATCTGTTTCATGGGTTTTACCACACCTGTATTGGGGAGTTTCTCAACTGGCAGAGTGGGATAGAACTCGCCCCTCTTTATCCAATCCTTCAACTCTCCGGCAATAGCCCTGGCATCATGGAAACTGGACATGGGTGAAGTGGTAACTTCTTTGCCGTTAATATCTATCATTCCTGACTTCAGCTCCTCGTAGGTAACCTGGCGCAAAACGGGTCTGCTCCTGCGCGCCACGCCGTAGTCCAGCACGTCAGTGGTAATGTCTGCATCAGTAATCGCAGTAGCCTGTGCAATGTCAGCATTTAAGATAGGTATGGGTATGCCAATACCCACGTACAGCGACGAGCCATATCCATTAAATGTGGCACCCCTCACGTATTTCTTATCCATCTGCTTCATATCGCCCTGTACCATCAGGGTACCGAAATTATTAGTTGGGTCGTGCTGGGTGCCCTGTCCGGTCACGTATCCCTGGGCTCCGCAAAGGAAAATCCTGCTTCCCACGCCAATAGTCTTGTACGTGGGGTCATTATATATTGGGGAGAGCACGCCCGCCGCTGAATAAGTCACATTGCCGCAATCGGGCAGCAGTGTTCCCATATAGGTATGCAGGGTACGGTCCGAGCAGTTGCTCGCCGCATTGTACTTCTGGTAGCCGTTTCTGGGATTGAACATCGTTGCCTGGTTGATATCATCAATGGTCACTGAAGTATCGAGCAGCTTGCGGGGATAGCAGTCTGTACGATAGGCTGTTGCATGGATGTCAACAGATTTTCCAGCCACCAGGTCCTCGATGACATGGCCGCCGCCATATTCCATACCTCTGCTCTCACTGGGCTGGGTTGCCCCTATATACGCATCAATGGCGGCCAGGCCCGTGTAGGCCTCCACATCATTGAACCATACCTTTTGCATCTTGATAGGAGGGTCGGAATGACCCAGATTAAGGAAAGCTCCCGAGGAACACATGGCTCCGAAGGTGCCAGTAGTAACTATATCCACTTCACGGGCCGCACCATCGGCCCCAAGTTCTGCCACGATGCCCGGCATCTCCTCTGCCGTGACAACATGGACGCTGCCGTCAGCGATTTTTGCATTAATATCCTGAATAGTCTTTTCGGACATGATCATCACACGAAGTGTAATAAAATTGTATGGTATATATTACTTGTGGTTATACTACCGGTTTATGTCCGATGTACTCCGACCCATACTGCAGCCCTGCCAGCGTCAGCAGTTGCCTGGCCGTCCTGGATATCCCCCTGTGGCATCCATGGCTGCCAGTTGGTCTTGATATTGAGAGTGGAGACCTTGGTTTTAATAAAAAATCATCAAATCATATTGTAATTGCC
>QBUR01000125.1 GCA_013374385.1 Candidatus Methanocomedens sp.
TATCATGAATATCTATGATAATATTGGATACTTGCATACTCCCAAGATAGTTATACCCTACCCTACCAAATATATGTCCTGTCCATTAACTATCCCTCACATCTGTTTTTTAAGCAAGTATCTATTCTAACCCTTCAGTATTACTCTTACACTTATCCGCACCAATCGCAATAAGAAATTTAATAACGGTGTGCGGCGATTACTATAATCATGGAGTCAAAAATTGCAGTGGTTTTCGACAGTGCCGGTACCCTGTTGCACATGAAAAGGGTGGCAAAGGACACTATTACAGGTGAAAACTTTGACGATATAATTACAACTGACCTTGTAGGACGGCACCCTTACTGCGGACTGGTAATACTCCACACCAACCCTGACAAGATAATGAACTGCAATTCCCATAACAGGATATACGACTTTATTCAGGAAAATAACATCGAAATCGACCTGAGCTGTTCAAGCAGTCCGCTCACCCAGGGTCAGGTGAAAACAGCACTTGAACTTGACACCAGGACCACTATGCAGGATCTGCATGATGTGATTACAACAATAAGGAACAAATGTCCGGATATATTCTACCTGGGCGTAGGAATCATAGTGGAAATACAGTCCAACACCATTGTATATACTGTCTGTACGGGCGGAAGGCCTTTCACCAACACCCCGGCTGCCCTGAAAACCTTAAAAACGTGGGGTGTGGATACATTCATAGCTTCAGGGGACAGCATGCGCAATCTTGAGATACTCGCCCAGATAGTGGGCATACCCGTTGAACGAGTGTATGATGTGGCTACGCCCCAGAAAAAAGAATGGGTGATAAGGCACCTGAAAAAGCACTACGATAAGGTAGTCATGGTAGGAGATGGTATTAACGACATTCTGGCGCTACGGGAAGCAGACAAGGCTGTGCTGTCCATCCAGCAAATGGGGGCATGCCAAGAAAGATTATCTGCTGAAGCCGATATCATCATCACAGACATCAAACAGATTGTGAAAATAATTAAGGAAATGAAAGAACAGTGATTTAATTATAACCCAGGGCATCCACTACCCGGCCCATCTCATGCCCGGTGGTCTCAGTGCCCACCACATATCCTTTTGAATTAGCAAGCAGGCCCGAACCCACCAATGGCGAACCCAGGTTGACAGTCCCGATATTCACCGGAAGTCCGAAAATTTCACCCAGACGTTCAAGTTCAAACTCGTTAGACCTGGGATGAACCAGCACACCCGTATTGGTAACGCACCCCGCCATTCCCACGGTCTTAAGTCCACCTACAGTGCCTCTGTGCACCTCCACATCCAGGAACTCGCCGATATCTTCCACGGCCCCATCAGATAGGTTTGGATTGACCAGTGCAGCCGTATCATTTACCAGTACGTTATTACCTGCTGCCGTGTAAATACCCTTAAGTCTCTTAGTAGGCACATATTTTCTTATCCGGGCCAGTTCTGATTCATTGACCCGTTCTGAAATCATGAATCCCTTGCTGTTACCACATGATAATGACCCGACCACACTACTGCCATCGATAGATGTAGGGATGGCTGTAACACTAAGAGCATTCTCGATAATTTGTTTGAATTCATCATCAGCTTCAGTGGGAACCAGCACAAAATCCTCAGTACTCCTGGCAAATACTCCTAGTACTGATATTCCCTGCAGGTTAGTCCTGTGTTCCATTATCTATCTCAAAAAAAGTGGGTGATCCGAAGCAAAACTGAATATTCACTCAGCTGCCAGTTCGGCTTCTACGATACCATTTTCAAACTTCATGGCCTTGACCCGTATCTTACGGGGCGGTTTCTCTGACCCGCGCTCCCATAACTTTTCACTTATCTTAGGGTCAATCCTGATTAGTTCACGGTCTGTTTTAGTATGCTGCTCAAGATACTTGAACACCACTTTTACTGCCTTTTTGCTGCGCTCCCACCGTGGTGCATGCTTAGCATTCCTGAGGGGTATTGTATATACCTGTTCTTCACCAATTTCTACCATCATACTGCCCCCATTATCCTATATTCAAACTGCTACGTCTCCAATGCCGTCTCTTTGGATGGGACGCCACAGCCCGGTTGGTCTTAATTATGGCCCATGAAGGGACCCTCTGATTCTGATTGTGCGCCTTGGCCAATCGTATCTTCCTACCTTTTGTCTTCTGACTCATTATATTACACCTATCTCCTGATAATATTAAGGGTATATTCGATCAATTACGTGTGATTGTATATGTTCCGGGAATGAACGCACCACAATACTCTCACCTTCATTATATTGTTTTCGTATGAACGCCCTGAGTTCGGCCTCATAGTCGGCTTTATCCACCGTATCACTTTGTGCCTGCACAACCTCCAGATGTTGCCTGACCAGTGCATCAATGGCTGAACGTCCGTACCCGAAAAGAGGACGCACATACATGATATTATGCCTGTCCTCCAGACTTTGTACCTGGGGCGGGATGAGCAAGGGCACACGGTCATCCCTGCGCGTGCCATCGGCCACCACATGCACATCAGATTGTGAACAAACAGCCTCCAGGGCCTGATGATGAAGATGATTGATAGCCCGCCCGGGTGAGCCATCCTCTATTAGCATTGATGCTGCTTTCTCAACAAGAGAAGAGGGCAATGCCAGTACACTATGGGGTAACCCAAGTTTTGAGGCAGATTCTGCTGCAAATTCATGTGTTGGTGAGATTCCGAAGTTGATCGTAACAAGTTCTACCTGAAAAAATGGTTCGAGCAGGAGCGCTGCCAGTGAGCTGTCCTTCCCACTGCTGAATAGTACACTTACCTTCATTTCCGTATAATGCTTATCTCGCGTTTTTTAGGCTGTATCTGCATCAGGAGATTTCTCAGTTTAGCATCGTCCAGTTTGCCTTGTAGCCTGCCTGACTGTGCCAATCCAACAAGCTGGGCCTCAACATTTTCAACCATCTCAGGTTTGGTCATTCGCAGGGTATTCAGGCGTTCCCTGGCTTCAGGGGTAAGGATTGAACGCATTATAGCCTGTTTTTTGGCTTCCATCTCAGCCCTGGCCTGTTCCTGCTGGCCTGCGGCCTGGGGATCTGGCATTTGTCCCTGCTGCTGCTGTTGCTGCCGCAACATCTCCATTTTTCGACGCCTTATTTCCTCAAGTTCATCTCCGCCCATAATCAATCCTCAGGTAAATAACTATATCAGTATTCAATTAATACTTCTCAAGACCAGGATACTGTTCCAGTAAACCTGCCTTTGTTTCATGTGCTATATTGTCAAGCAAAGACCTGCCTGCAGGAGATATTACTCTACCCTGTTTCTGGGTTTTTAGAAGACCTGCTCTCTCAAGCTGTTGGACTGCTTCACTAATGACAGACCCACTACCCTTTGCATGGATGGCAGTTGCTGAACCTCTACGCTTTTTACCGCCATAGAAACTTCTGAGCCTGGATATGCCTACTGGACCGTCAATATATATCCTTCGCGCGACAGACGCGCACCTGATATAGAACCAGTCAGGGTCAAGAGGTGATAGTTCTTTATGAACACCAGTCTTGACATGTGCAGACCATTCAGGTGATTCCACCATGTTCTCATCTTTCAATTTCCGTGCTACATTCTTAATCAATGCATCTGCAGGTACATCGTACAAAGTTGTCATTATAATTCTCCGGTTTGATAACTCAAATGATTATTTGGTATTTTAGATAATTCTAAGAGGCTTCGTATATGAAGGTAAGGTTGATTAATCTATCGGCTAATATTATACTATTTTCGCCCTCTTTTCTGGTATAATACAGCATTGCTTCCCCTTACTTCCACTAGCTGGGTACCAGTCCGGCTTGAAAGTTCCTCAGCCAACGCCATGCGTTCAGTGCTACCCACCGCAGCTGATTTAAGTATCTTTATTTTAACCAGTTTATTTTGCTTGAGTTGTTTTAACAGTTCTTCAACAAGCGAATCAGTGATGCCACTTTTACCCACATTCAATATAGGGCTCAAATGTACACCATCACGTTTCAGGTCATAAGTTGTTCGATTCATTTAATTCACTCAAAAAAGGAGTACTTTCAATCTTTCAATTCTACAAGAGTTCCTTTACATTCTGGGCAGCCTTGTCCATTTCAAGCAATATCAATCCAAGTCCTGCTTCGGGTGTGGTCAACAGTACCAACAGGGCCTTGGGTCCCGCACCTGTGGCAATCAGTTTGCCATGGTCCGATTCTACAATTACCCGTTCAGGAATCCTTTTTCCTAATTCTGTGGTGGCGGTCTCCGCTGCACCCAGCATAGTGGCTGACATTGCGGCAAAAGTCTCTGCATGTTGTCCTGAAGGCATAATAGCTTTTATTAACAGCCCATCACGACTGGCAAGAGCACTGGCTTCGACTCCGCCCACTTTCTTAAGGTCAGTGAGCACTTTCTCCAACAATTCTATGGTCGAATCCATTCTAGTCTCCTCCGGTTATTTTTTCCACCAATATATCAAATGCTTCATATATACCTTTCTTACTGGTCGCTACTGTTGGAACTATAGGTACATCTTTTGGTATATTAAAATGATTGCGAATCTCATCTGCAGACAAGGCACCCGGCAAGTCTTGCTTATTGGCAACAATAATATGCGGAAGACCATACCCCTTTGTAATTTCAAGCATTTGCTTGGCCCTTATAAAATCTTTTGGTAGTGTGGAGTCAACCACCAGGAATATTCCCATGGCTTCACCACTTATCATCTTAATAATAGGATCGAAACGTTCCTGACCCGGAGTCCCGAAAATATCAGCACTAAAGCCTTTATAGTCGATATGACCGTGGTCAAGAGCAATTGTTGTACCAAGTCGGTCCACCGATACTGCTCTGGTAGATAGGGAATGGATAAATGATGACTTGCCTGCATTAAATGGTCCCGTAACCAGTATCTTTGGTATATATATCCTTATACCGCCAGGGCGCAATACCCTAAACAGCATTGAGCGCATTTCCACTTTCGACCAATCCGCTTTAAGCACACCGAAGTACTGCCCGAATATGACACGTTCCTCTATACCCCCAATGCTTATGACACAGTTGAAAATATCATTTTTCATGCTTTTCAAGGTACTTTCTTCATAGGGCCATGCCGTGAAGTTGTATATTAGCACATGTTCCCTTATCATTGCCATCCTGTTCCACATCTTTACGGCATTAAGGGTATTCTCTTCACCACACAGGTCCATTATTGACGATAAAGAACCGACCATGATGATTGAACCTTTTGGCACATCCTTCATGGCACGATCAATCATCTCAGTCATGCTATCAATGCTCTCAGGATTAGAGACCACATAATTCTCGGTTGAAAGTCCTCCAATTAAGGATGAAAATCCATCAATTATTAAAAGCTTATCATCGAATTGTTTGATGTTCCACCCAAATTCCCTGAGATGGTCCTTCATGGTTTCCGGGTTCGAACTGGATGTCACATACACGCAAGTACCACCCTTCGCGAGATTGTGGTAAAGGGTCTGCATACCGAACACATCACCTTCAACACCAAGATGATTGAAATATATCAGTGATTTCCCTTTCGGAATTCCTCCGTCCAGGAATTCGTCTAATTTTGGTATACCAGTTTCAACCATCATTACTCACCATCCATTACTACAAGTTCCGCTCCTTCAATTGTGTACTCATACCAGGGGGATGGTTTCTTGTTCATGCCCGTTGTCCTGATGAAATGATTGTCATTTTCCTGCCGTATTTCAATTACACCATCAAAAAGTTGTTTTAAGGTGGTAACAGTCTGGTTATCATGCATTCCATCTTCAACAACATAAATACCAATTGCACCAGCAGCTTTTACCCTGCCAGTGAAAACATGCAGGAACCGGAAAACAGTCTGGGTGTTGGAATACATCAGGATAGTAGATAGGGAATTAATACACAACCAGATCTTACGTATGTTCTTTTTTATTCGGAATTCTTCGAGGAATTGACTAATTTTAACCCCTATACCTGTCAAATCAACAGGACTCGAGGCCCTCCTGATGGTTGCTGTATCAGATGTGGGTACCCCCAACGTTTTAGTCACACAATCTACAATACCAAGATGGTCCGGGGGAATGTTCATATTATTATAATTAAACCAATCAACAACATTCTCGCCGGGTTCCCGTGTGGTGACGATTACAGCAGCATCCCCTGCTGTTAATCCCTTGTAGACAATATTGTTGACGATGGTTTCTTTACCGCTCATGGGTGGTCCG
>QBUR01000124.1 GCA_013374385.1 Candidatus Methanocomedens sp.
TTTGATAAAAATAAAAAGACTATCGCAAATTTTTCTGTGTTTAGAGAGAAAAAACAACAAAAACTACACAAACCGCCAAAATCAAAAACTTCAGCACTATTAGAATATTAGTACATATCGTGATAAAATTGCCAGTATCTGATGCAGTTAGGAAATCGCCGGATGGGGTGCTCATTGATATAGAAGTAACCCCGGGCACTAAGACGGCACAGGTTCCCAGTGGTTACAACACCTGGAGAAAGCGTATTGAAGTTAGGCTCTCTGAGGTGGCACAGAAGGGAAAGGCAAACCAGCAGTTGTTGGAATTGCTGGCTTCGGTGCTGGGTGTAAAGGTATCTGAAGTTACCCTTGTTTCGGGCCCCACGACCCATCGAAAGACAGTCCATGTCAGGGGAATAGACATGGAACTGGTACTTGAGTTGCTGTCTTCACTTGTGGATAAGGATTAAATGTGCTTGTAGCATCTAATTCTGCGATGTCAGTAATGGAGGACATGGAACGTCTGGAGAAACTGGAAGAACTGATACAGGAACTCCGGCAGCAGTCTGATGATGGTGCTGCAATCATAGTTGAAGGTAAGCGGGACCGTAGGGCACTGAGGGAGCTGGGTATTACCGGACCTGTAAAGTTGGGTACTCAAAAGGCATTACTTGAACTCTGTGAAGAAGTGGCAAGGGAATACAATAAGGTAATAGTGCTGACTGACTGGGATGGAAAAGGTGATAAACTTGCACGGCTCACGGCGGAATTTTTGTACAATGCTGGCGCGACAGTGGATACTGACCTTAGGAAAAGGATAAAGGCACTGGTCAGGAAAAGGATCAAGGACATTGAAAGCCTGAATACACATGTGTTTAACCTGAGAGCGGATTTGAACACACTGGGTCGTATATGAATTTACGTTATAATCATGTCATTGATACCATAACTTTATCATGTCTTCCAAACAATGTGAGTATGTAAATATCACGTTAATCATTATTGTGATTAACCACTAATAAAATATATGCAAATAGTTAAACAAATCACAAATCATAAATCCAATATTCCCACTTACCCGGAAACAAACATGCATCACGAATGCAATGGAGCCCGGTATGGGATACGTTATTTAGAGGGATGGACTAAAAATATGTTGATAAGCCAGAGTTAAATGGTTTAAATCCATTCAATGAGATAACATCATTGGATAATTATCAGATTGAGGTCAGTGGGAAGAAACAGGATATATTGATATTCCGGGTGAGTATTTCACTAACGAGTAAGTATAAAAGTCAGAGTACTGGCATTATTCGGTTAACAATATAAGTGTAAACATTACTGACTGGTTTAATCCAATCTGGCGGTAAGCTGATTTTTTTTGCTATTTTAAAATACGTGAGGTATACTCATATGCAAAACACAGACACTACCAAGTATATAATTCATGCGAAAATAAGAGCCGATGGCGTTGTGGAAAGACCAGATGTGGTGGGTGCCATATTTGGTCAGACCGAAGGGTTGCTTGGCAACGACCTTGACCTACGTGACCTCCAGAAGACTGGACGTATTGGCAGGATAGAGGTCAATATCAAATCAATAGCAGGCAAGTCCAATGGTATGATAAATATTCCGTCAAGTCTTGACAAGGCCGAGACCGCCATACTGGCTGCTTCCCTGGAGACCATTGACAGGATAGGGCCATGCATGGCAGGTATTGAAATTATCAAGGTTGAGGATATCCGTGCATCTAAACGGAAGCATATCGTGGATAGGGCAAAGCACATCCTTACAGAAATGTTCGACGAGAACGTACCTGAAAGCCAGGAAATAACCGATGAGGTCAAGCAGTCCATAAGAATAGAGGAAATGACCTATTACGGAAAGGACAATATCCCGTGTGGTCCCAATGTAATGGACTCTGATGCAATTATTGTTGTTGAAGGCCGGGCTGATGTGCTGAACCTGTTGCGATACGGTATAAAGAATGCAATTGCAGTAGGTGGTACCAATGTCCCACCGGCAGTTGCAGAACTGTGCAAGAAAAAGAATGTTACGGCTTTTACTGACGGCGACCGCGGCGGCGAACTGATAATCAAGGAACTGTTGCAGATAACAGATATTGAATTTATAGCACGAGCTCCAGACGGTAAGGGTGTGGAAGAACTGGTGCAAAAGGAAATAGTCAGATCCCTGCGCCAGAAGATACCTGTAGAGCAGGCAATGGAGCGGTACCAGATAGGTGGAAACAAGCAGAGGACATCTTCGCAGCAACCAGCACGCAGGCAGGAACGAAGGGAGATCAGGCCCAGAGTTGTGAAAGCTCCCACTGTGCAGCCCCGTGCTACCGAACGGCCGCGCAGGAGCAGTAGAAAGGATGAATCAGTCAAGACCGTTGCTACAGAGTTCAAGGAACATATGGACGAACTGAGCGGTACATTAAGTGGAAGGTTACTGGACGATAATAAAAAAGTCATACAAGAAGTGACTGTGAAGGACCTTGCCAATACAATAAAGGATGTGGATAGCAAAGTCAAAAGCGTGGTGTTCGATGGGGTCATAACTCAGAGACTGGTAGACATTGCATCAGAAAAATATATCAAGGATATTATCGGTGCAAAAATAGGAAACGTGACCAAGGCACCGGCAAACCTGCGTATAGCTTCCACAGGTCAGTTATAAGCAAATCATGCATCGGCTGAACAAAAGGGCAGGGCACTGTGCAGATGCCATATTAAAGGCAAGGGATATCCATGTGGTATCCCATATCGATGCTGATGGTCTCACTTCTGCCGCTATTATCTGTACTGCCCTGGAGAGGGCAGGCAGGGAGTATTCGGTGGAGTTTGTCCGTCAGCTTGATGTATCCATTCTTGAGGGAATTGCAGATAGTAATCCTGACTTGACGGTATTTACTGATCTGGGTAGCGGGATGCTTGACCAGATAAAAGCACTGGGTATAAATGCGGTCATATCAGACCACCACATCCCTGCCGGGGATTGTCCCACTCATTTGAATCCCCATGTGTTCAATATCAATGGCACATATGATATAAGTGGTGCAGGTACTACTTTTTTACTGGCTCGTGCTTTAGGGGATAACAATGACCTGGCGGGGCTGGCAGTGGTAGGTGCGGTAGGAGACCTGCAGCATGTCAAGCATGGTAAGCTCACAGGTATCAACCGGCAGATCGTGAGTCTTGGTCGCAAAAGCGGTGTATTGCACTGCCAGCGTGACCTGGCATTGTTCGGGAAGCAGACCAGGCCAGTCTATAAGATGTTGCAATACTCATCTGACCCGTACCTACCTGGGCTTTCGGGAAATGAGGATGCATGTATCAATTTTTTAAAGGGTGTAGGCTTGCGTTTCCAAGGTGAAAGATGGTTCAAGTGGATTGACCTCATAGATGAGGAAAAAAAGAACGTTGTCTCAGGACTGATACAATATTGTATATCTGCTGGCATTCCGGCATATAAAATAGAGCGTCTGGTGGGAGAGGTATATACCCTGCTGCGGGAGCGGGAGGGTACTGAGACCAGGGATGCATCTGAATATTCCACCCTGCTCAATGCAACAGCCAGGTATGACAGAGCAAAAACCGGCCTTGCCGTGTGCATGGGTGACAGGGATAAGGAATATGAAAATGCGATCCATTTACTGGCAGAGCACAGGCGCAACCTTGTTGAGGGTATAAAACTGGTGAAATCACAGGGTATGGTCACCCTTGATAACTTCCAGTATTTTGATGCAGGCTCGAAAATTAAGGATACTATTGTAGGTATAGTTGCAGGTATGAGTGTAAGTGCTGTAGGTAACAGGAACCTGCCTGTAATAGCCTTCGCAGATACTGATGACGGCGTAAAGGTATCGGGGAGGGGTAATTATGATCTGGTACGCAAGGGCTTGAACCTTGGAGTATCGTTAAATACTGCTGCTCAGGCCGTAGGAGGTATGGGGGGAGGACATGACATCGCTGCCGGTGCAACCATCCCTGCGGCGGCAAAATCTGAATTTATCAAACATCTTGACCAGATAATCGGCAGTCAGTTAAGAAGCTCTTGAAAGGTGTTCCGGTTATACCAGTTGGTCAATGGGTACCATTTCATTAACATCTATGAGGGTGGACATGGCATGGGTATCCATCTTGAACCCCTGTTCCTGCACTACAGCTTCTGCATTTGTGCCTCCGACGACAACAACTCCAAAGTGGTCCCGCTCCAGGCTCACGCCGAGGATATCTGAGTTGGGCTCGCCCACTTCCAGTATACCGCCAAATCCTGCAGATACCAGTTCGTCCAGCACTTCCTCTACAGTTTCACGTGCGTTCATGGTAATCTCCCGCAAATTGGCGAGTATCTTGCCTGAACCGCTGGTGAGCATATCGCTTACAGACGTGAGGGACTGGGACATAAGTATCTCAAGCGGGTCCAGGGTGGTACTGTCGTACATGACCAGATCAGTGAAACGCAGCGGTACTTCATCCCTGATCTCTACCAGACCTCCGAACCGTGGTTTAATGGGTACACCGTGTTTTAAAAGCACACCATCTACAGTGATGCTGCATACTGTGGCGATACCGTGCATGGAAGGGGGGATGGTCAAATCTCCTATCGATTCTCCCGGAGACAGTAATTTTACCAGAGGGCTGACGGTCAGGCCACTTACCATAACGTCACGAAATATGGGGAGCACATCATTGATGTGTTCGCTATCTATCAATGAGATATTGGTCACTAACTTACCAGTATACGTGGATGGATTGAAAGTCACCCTGTACATAAGGTCTTCGATACGTGAGACCGTGAATGTGATTGGTTCGCCTGATAGGTTTGTAACTTTTTTCAATGACATTGTTCCACCTGTAAAATGTTAGCTGATTGAAAAGATTCTAAAATATTGGATGTTACATATAAAAAGCTGTCTATTACTTAATGACAGGATAAGAAATTGTTCCCTGATACTTTTAACGACTTGTTGATACTTGTAATTACCTGAACTAATGAAATTACATAATACACTATTTATTCGGTTTTAAAATAAGTTTATTAACCATAAATTCCTGTTTAGAAGGCATGCTTCCTGCAAAGGTCAAAGACTGGATGGTAGCACCCCAATGGGGTACCATGGACGAGGCGATATATTCACTCCAAAAGTTAGAACGCTTAAACGGTGCCTACTGGTTCTGGCTTATGTCAGATTATAATCAGGACAATCCCCGTATGCTTCAAGTACTTATCAGTCAGGGAGCGATTGACTATAATCTGAACAACAAGCGTTTTACTAACAAGTATATCGATGATGAAACATTTTCCTGTTATTGTGGGATATGGCAGTACAGGGATGGGAAAGTATCTGACCTGGTGCACGACAGCTGTATCTGTACAGTGAAACCGGGGCAGTTTACTTGTGAGACTGATTCGGGATATAATATTTCCATATCCAAGTCATTCCCTTATTATGATATGCTGGTGCAGGATGAAAATGGTGACGTTACCAAGTTTAATTCCACATCCTCAAAATTCAATAAAGAACATTTCCAAAATCCGCTTGTTAAATATCCCTCATTGATATCATACAGCGATGATTTTGATGCTTATGCCCGCAACAGCCGGGGATTCCAGTATTTCATTGCCAGCAAGATGAGTGACCTGTTCGGCACCTGCAAGGGTGAGTTGTTTGAGCGGGATTTCTTTGGAAGTTTCTGGTTGGAGAGGGCACTGGGTTTTGGTTCAACACTACCGTGGAAGATAGTGATGGTCAATTTCAATGACCGCTCACGGATGTGGTACCGTTATTTCACGTCAAAGATTTTAAACTATGGTACACCTCTGGAGTTCATCTTTGACGATATGGTAACCAAAAAGCGGTATCATTTCTATGACATGACATTCTATTATACAGCGAACGGCACATCAACCAAAATGAAATTCGGCCCCCATGTGGACACGATTCATCTGACAGGCAAGGGTAAGGAGGGTGAAACCCTGACCCTTACTGCCA
Organism: Candidatus Methanocomedens sp.; assembly: GCA_013374385.1. Taxonomy (GTDB): domain Archaea; phylum Halobacteriota; class Methanosarcinia; order Methanosarcinales; family Methanocomedenaceae; genus Methanocomedens_B. Next base: position 5,981 of record QBUR01000124.1, read on the forward strand.
GGATACTGGGCAGGCACCTGTACCAGTATGATGTGGCAAAAGTGAAATTCAATTATTACCAGCTGGTACTGGATATTGAGAATGTTGCTGTGGAAGTGGCTGGTGTTGACCTGATGCAGGGCAAAGAGTCTACCCTTAGTTATGGTGAGGATGCCCATTTTAGCTTATAGGAGATTGTCGGAAAAGTCCTGAACATCTGTTAAATTAATACACTGTCTCCACTACAATTCTCGTTAAACATA
>QBUR01000186.1 GCA_013374385.1 Candidatus Methanocomedens sp.
TCTGCGGGTATCGATGATGAGATAAAGAGACAGAGAACGTCATCCAGTCTGCGCATCAGGTGGTCAGGCGTAAGCACCACCGCTGGACGGACTTTTGTGTTGGTAAGGTCAGTAAACGGGTAGCGAACGAGAACTATACTACCTCGCCTTACGATTCGCTGAGCCATTTGACTGCCTCACCATCCTCACTGGAGTAAACATCCTCGCAACTGGCATCCAGCCAGTCGAAACTCCCGGATTCCATGACGAGTCGCATAAGTTCTTGAGTGGAGATCTCGTCAGTCAGAACCGAGAGATTCCGCAAACTCCGCCGCGCTACCACGAAAGCCGCGAAGGTCTCGACTTCCGCACGTTCAGGGGGTGGCATATTATCTAGTAATTGTGAGAGCCTTTTTGATACAGGCATGATTTACCTCCCTATCATTATTTCCTAAATACTTTACCTCTACGCCACAATGGTTTAAATTCCACGATACAATATCGTGACCCATATATGAACAACCAACCCACCTTCCTGCCCCTCTCACTGGATGAAGCAAAAACCCTCGGATTCAAGGAATTCGACATCATCCTGGTGACAGGAGACGCCTATGTGGACCATCCTTCCTTCGGCACTGCCCTGGTTGGCCGGGTACTGTGGGATGCAGGCTATAAAGTGGGTATCATCGCCCAGCCTGACTGGAAGAGCGATAAGGATTTCAGGAAACTTGGCAAACCCCGGCTGTTCTTTGGTGTAACTTCAGGTAATGTTGATTCCATGGTCAACAACTACACTGCCAACCTGAAAAAACGCCACGATGACGTATATTCCACTGGCGGCACCGGGGGGCTACGACCCAACCGCGCCGCAATCGTATATGCCGATAAGCTGCATGCCATTTTTCCCGATACTCCCGTAGTGCTGGGCGGCATTGAGGCCAGCCTGCGGCGGTTCGCCCATTATGACTACTGGTCGGATTCTTTACGGCAGTCCATCCTGGCCGATGCGCCGGCAGATATGCTGGTATTCGGTATGGGGGAGCGACAAGTGGTTGAAATCGCGCGCAGGCTTTCTGAAGGTGAGGAAATACGAAACCTCACTGATATCGCGGGCACGGTCATTAAAATGGAGTTGAAGAAATGGCGCGCGATGGAACATGAGAGGTATGTTGAACTGCCGTCCTTCATGGAGGTTTCGCAGGACAAGAGAGTGTATGCTAAAGCGTTCGTACTCCATTACCAGAATCAGGACCCCATCCGGGGCATACCTGTGATGCAGCAGCATCCCAAGACCGTAATCATCCAGAACAGGCCTGCTATGCCGTTGTCGACACAGGAGCTAGACCATGTGTATGAACTGCCTTTTACCAGACTGGCGCATCCGTCCTACAAAAAACCCATACCAGCCCTTGCTCCTGTCAAATTCTCGATAGTAAGTCATAGGGGATGCTTCGCATCCTGTTCCTTTTGCGCACTGACCCACCACCAGGGGCGCATTATTCAGAGCCGGAGTATTGATTCGATGGTGCGGGAAGTGGAACGAATGACACAGATGCCCGATTTTAAGGGCATCGTGCATGATGTGGGTGGGCCCACTGCCAATATGTACGGTATGAACTGTCCGGTGTGGGAGACAAAGGGGGCATGTGCCGATAAGATATGCACCCATCCCATGTGCAAGAGCCTTGACACCAGCCATGAACAGCAGGTCGAACTCCTGCGCCGCCTGCGCGATATTCGAGGCGTGAGGAAGGTGTTCATTGGGTCAGGGATACGGTATGACCTGGTGCTGGCCGATTCTTCTGGTTATTTTCATGAATTGTGTGAGCACCATGTCAGCGGACAGCTCAAGGTGGCACCTGAACATGTGACCTCACATGTTACTGATGTGATGCACAAGCCTTCGAGGGAGGTGTTCGAAGAGTTTAAGGGGAAGTTCGAAGCTGTGAATAAGGAACTTGGCAGGAAACAATACCTGATACCTTATTTCATGTCCAGCCATCCCGGATGCACTGTTGGAGACATGGTGGAACTTGCAGAGTATATCAGGGACAATGACCTGTACACTGAGCAGGTACAGGACTTCACGCCCACGCCGATGACGGCTTCTACGTGCATGTATTATACCGGGATTGACCCTTTCACCATGGCGGAGGTGCATGTGGCAAAGGGGAGAGAGAAGAAAATACAGCGGGCGTTGATGCGGTACAGGGATGAGCGAAATCACGGGCTGGTGTACGAGGGGTTGAAGATGGCAGGGCGGGAGGAGCTGATAGGGAACGAGTGGAGGTGTCTGGTGCGGCGGAAGGGGAGGCGGGGAGTTTAATCAGATGATGATTTATCTTAATCGTACTGCCAACCCCCCACAGCACTTACACCCCCAACCTTTATTACCCATTAATGTATCTATAACCTCCGCAAAACATGCCAGTTTCATTGGCGGGATACGTCCCGCAGGGATGTGGCCCAGAGAGGGGCTGAACCGTGAAACCTTGGACAACTATTTGGAGATAACGAAACATGGCAAAATCAATGTATGGTTATATTAGGGACGCCTGGAAAAACCCTGATGAAACATATGTACACAAACTGAGATGGCACAGGCTTCAGGAATGGAGACGTGAAGCATCAGTACAGAGAATCGAAAAACCAACCCGTCTTGACCGCGCCCGGGGTCTTGGCTATAAAGCCAAACAGGGTATCGTCATGGCAAGGGTAAGCATCAGGCGCGGCGGTGCACGCAAGGCTCGATACATCAGGGGCCGCAGGACCAAACGCATGGGTATGAACAAAATTACCCGTGGCAAGAGCATCCAGCGCATGGCAGAAGAGAGAGCTGCACGCAGATTCCCTAACTTACAGGTATTAAACTCGTACTGGGTTGGCGAAGACGGTAAACACAAATGGTACGAAATCATTCTAGTGGATATCAGCCACCCGGTCATAAAGAGCGACCCCAACCTGAACTGGCTGTGCGAACCAGCCCAGAAAGGCAGGGTATTCAGAGGTAAGACCAGTGCCGGAGTCAAAGGTCGCGGTCAGCGTAAACGGGGTAATGGTACTGAAAAGACAAGACCAAGTATCAGGTCCCGGGGCAATCTTGGAAAGTGAGGTAAACCACCTCATATCCTTTATTTTTTTGTATATTATGGATTGCATAATATATACATTAGAAAATCCTCCTCGAGAGAGGATTTTTGTATGTTTTAGCATCAATTAGCTTCAAGCATGATGCATTATATCGCACTGCGAACCACTGCACAAGCAACGGAAGACCCATTAAAGGTCAGGTCAGTTCTGGACTTATTCCTCTCACCACATAATGAAAAAAAGGATCGTTCTGACATAGTCCACGAAACCTTTGCTGAAGGTTATCACGGTAATTCCATTATAGTGATGGAAGCCGAAGTGAAAAAGAAAAAAGACTGCCAGTATATAGTAGATTATATCAGGCACAACCTGGGAGCTGCCGGAATAGAGAAGCTCATCAATGAATTGCCACAACGGGTAGATGATGATTGTAACCTGTTCATAAGGTTTGACAAACAGGAAGCATATCAGGGCAGATTGGTAATTACCAGTTCATCAGATGCAATCCATTTGAGAATGAAGATCGAAGTATATCCGGCCAGGCACGAGGCTGGAATTGAAGCGGCCCGCAAAATGTTCGAAAAGGAGGATTGAACATGGGTGTATTAAAACAATCAAGATTCTACGACTTGAATATTCACTCCCTGCCCGACTGTGCAGATTCCCGGTCACGGTTGGTACTGGAAGCAAAAGACATGGGATATTCTGGAATTTGCCTGACCTCTTTCAATAAAAACAACACACTTCACAAACTTGACATTCCCTTACCCGCTCTCAAGGACTTTGAGATATACACAGGCATTGAGATTCAGGTAGAAAAGGTGGCAAAACTCACAAAAGAAGTAAGCAGGTTGAGGGGAAAGGTGGATATTATCATTATCGCTGGGGGAAATGAAGACATTAATCGCGCTGCGGTTGAGAACGGAAAAGTGGACATCCTGGCCCATCCCACAGCACACGGAAAACCCCTGAACCATGTGCTTGCAAAGGCAGCTGCAAATAATGGTGTTGCCGTGGATTTCAACATGGATGCACTGATAATGCAAAGAGGCGGCAGCAGGATAAAAGTTCTCGCTGCCATGCAGCAAAACCTCATGCTGGCCAGGAAATACAGCGTACCCATGGTAATCACCAGCAATGCCAGGTCCCACTACGACCTGCGCAGTCCAAGGGAGATGATGGCACTGGCCATGTTCTTTGGTATGACACAGGATGAAGCGCTGCATGCACTCTCGATGGTGCCGCAAGGTATCATCAGGTGTAACACAGACAGCAACCGCATCATGGAAGGTGTTGAGGTGGTAAAATGAAGATATTACCCCCCACCTTGCGTGAATCAAAACGTTACCTGGCTTTTTCACTGGCAGCTGAAGACGAAATATCCAGACACGATCTGATATATGAGTTGAATTTTGCGGCAACAGCACTTGTGGGTGATGTGGGCAGCAGTGAACTGGGCATGCGCCTGCTGGGTTTTGACGATTGTAGTGGCATTATGAAATGTGCTGCAAACAAGGTATGGGAGGTAAGGGGTGTAATGGCATCAATTTCATCCATTAAAGGTCTGCGCGTGAGGATAAAAGTGCTGGGGGTTTCGGGCACAGTACGTGCAACAACCCAAAACTATTTACTAATCAAGGACGTTAAACAGGTCGAACCAGAAAGGGAAAGAACCGCAGAATTGGATAAATGTGAGTTTTTCATAGCCAACATGGCGATTTCAGGCAAGATAGTCCGCAGGGTTGACAACGAAATGGATATATTGCCAGACAGCCCTCACTATGAAAATACACTAAATAATTCAGGTACCAGATATTTTGGTATAACGGTTTTTGATTTAACATACAAGGAGAATGAATAATATGCAGATGGCACCACAAATGGGCTATGACAGGGCTATCACAGTGTTTAGTCCTGACGGAAGATTGTTCCAGGTTGAATATGCCCGTGAAGCTGTTAAGCGGGGCACCACTGCCGTGGGGGTAAAAGCCGTTGACGGCGTTGTATTGCTTGTAGACAAACGCGTAACCAGCAAACTGCTGGTGGCCGAATCCATTGAAAAGATATTCCAGATAGATGACCATATGGGAGCCGCCACTTCAGGTTTAGTGGCTGATGCCAGGGCCTTGATAGACAGGGCGAGGGTAGAAGCACAGGTTAACAAAGTATCTTATGACGAACCCATAGGGGTAGAGGTCTTATCTAAGAAAATTTGCGATTTCAAACAGACTTATACCCAGTATGGCGGTGTAAGACCTTTCGGCACTGCTCTTCTGATCGCCGGTGTTGAGGATAGCGAAGCAAGGCTGTTCGAGACCGACCCCAGCGGTGCACTGTTGGAATACAAAGCCACCGGGATTGGTGCAGGCCGGGCAGAGGTAATGGAAGTTTTTGAGGAAAAATATTCTAATGACATCAAACTAGATGATGCCATATTACTTGGCCTTGAGGCATTACACAATACCACTGAAGGGACGTTCAACGCATCTACCATAGAAGTTGGTGTTGTAGAACTGGAATCAAAGCAGTTCAAGAAACTTGAACCTCAGGAAGTTGCTGATTATGTCCAGAAAGTACTGGATGCCCATTCAGACGATGATGATTCTGGTGAAGAATCAAAGAATGAGGATGTCGAATCCCCGGATGAAGATACAGAGGAATAAATAACCCTAATATTTTTAGGTGTGTTGAAAATGGTCACACTGGACAATGCTGTAATTGCCAGATTAAAGAAAGGGGGCAAACAGTATGAGGTATATGTAGACCCTGATGGAGCGTTTTCTTTTAAACGCGGTGATGAGATAGATATAGAACAGATACTGGCAGTGGAAGATGTGTTCGAGAATGCCAGCCGGGGAGACCGACCGGCAGAACAGGATATTGAGAACACATTCGAAACCCAGGATGTATTTGAAATTGCTAAGCATATTATCCTGCACGGTGAGATACATCTGACCACTGAACAGCGCAAAGCTATACTTGAAGAGAAAAAACGGAGAATAATCACTTTTATAGCGGCTAATGCTATCAACCCGCAGACCAGGACTCCACATCCGCCAAACAGGATAGAGCATGCTATGGAAGAAGCAGGTGTGCATATTGACCCCATGAAGAGTGTAGATGAACAGGTAAAGACCGTGATGAAAGCGATACGTCCTATCATACCGATCCGGTTTGAGGAAGTCAATGTTGCAGTCAGGATTGATATGAATTATGCTCCAAAGGCTTATGGAACCATATCAAAATTCGGGACTTTGAGTAAAGAAGAGTGGCAAAAAGATGGGAGTTGGATAGGTGTGGTCACCATTCCTGCAGGTATGCAAGACGATTTCTTTGGCGTGGTCAATCATTTAACTAAGGGAACTGCTGAAATACGTGTTTTGAAGTGATCATAGAAATAATGCCATAATGTTGATTTGAGGTTAAAATGAATAAAAAAGTAGTAGTTCCTGGTGATTTTTTGTCTGATGATGTGCAAAAAGCAGGTGATGGGACCTATGTGCGAGATGGAAAAATTTATGCGAAATTGTATGGAGTTGCCAGTGATAAAGGTAAAGTACGAGTTGTTCCGTTATCGGGATTGTATATCCCATCGAGTGGAGATGTAATCATAGGTACGGTCAAATCAGTTACCTTCTCAAACTGGATATTGGAAATCAAGTCACCCTATGAAGGTTGGCTAAATTATTCAGAATATCCGAGACGGATTGATTCCAGTGACATGAGCAAGTACTTGACTGTAGGAGACTCAGTCATGGTTCTGGTAAAGGAACTTACGCCTTCCATGAAGGTGGACCTCACCATGCGCAATAACAGATCAATGGTTATCAAAAACGGAATACTTATGGAGATATCACCTGTGAAAGTGCCAAGGGTGATTGGAAGGGGGGGTTCCATGATCTCCATGTTGAAAAAGGAAACTAACTGTAATATCTTTGTGGGGCAGAATGGGGTTATCTGGGTGACAGGTAAGGATAACGATGTTGTCAAGGCTGTGGATGCTATAAATATCATTGAAAATGAAGCCAATAAACAAGGACTTACAGAACGTATTGGCAAGCTGTTGAAAGGGGAATTGAAAGAGAAAAAAGAAGAACCAGAAAGTCCGGATATTTTGAATGAACTCCTGGACTGAATAAATTATATTTACAGAAGAGAGGAATAATGAAATGAGCGACAAACCAGAAAAGTTCATAGACGAGAATGGTTTACGTCTTGACGGTAGAAAACTCGACCAGATACGTGATATTAAGATTGAAGTTGGTGTACTGGCGAGAGCGGATGGTTCATGTTATCTTGAATTTGGTAAGAACATGGTAATTGCAGCAGTTTATGGGCCCAGGGAAGTACATCCCAGGCATCAACAGGACTCAACCAGAGCCATTGTGAGATATAAGTACAATATGGCCTCGTTCTCGGTTGAAGACCGAAAACGGCCCGGACCTGACCGGCGGAGTACTGAAGTATCAAAAGTTAGCCGGGAAGCACTTGAAGACCAGGTTTTCACTGAATATTTCCCAAAATCCGCAATCGATATTTTTGTTGAAGTGTTGCAGGCGGATGCAGGGACCAGAACAGCTGCCCTTAACGCAGCATCTGTTGCCCTGGCTGATGCAGGTATCCCCATGCGGGGTTTGGTCAGTGCATGTGCATTTGGAAAAGTTGACGATACTCTTGTATTGGACCTTAGCAAAGATGAGGATAATTATGGACAGGCAGATGTCCCAATTGCAATGACACAGGATGGAAAGATAACCCTGTTACAGATGGACGGGCATCTCACACCTGAAGAGCTGAAAACTGGCCTGGTAATGGCACAGGAAGGATGCCGTCAAGTGTATGAGGTACAAAGACAGGCACTGATGGACCATTATGCCAAGATGCAGGACGCGAATGAAGACGAAACTGAAGCACCATCTGTGGAAGAGGTCATAACTGCTGAGGAAAACGAAGCTTCAGAGGATGTTAATACCGGGACTGAAGAAGTAGAAGAAGTAGACGAAGAGGTTGCCGGCGAAACTGTTGAAGAAGTACCTGAAATAAAGGAAAACGTCCCCGAAGAAGAAGACGAGGAAACGGATAAGGAAATAGTTGAGGAACCTGATACAGAGGAGGAGGATTCCCATGAATAAACAGGTCGTATCAATTATACAGAAAGATCAATTAATCCGTCTGATGTTGAAAGGCGAGCGACTCGATGGTCGTAAACCTGAAGAGACAAGGAACATTTCCATTGAGACAGATGTTATCGATAAAGCTGAAGGTTCGGCACGGGTGGAGATCGGCGATACCAAGATAATTGCCGGTGTGAAGATACAACCCGGAACACCGTTCCCAGACAGTCCTGATGTGGGTGTTATTATCACAAGCATGGAGTTGATACCTCTTGCATCCCCTGAATTTGAATCCGGCCCCCCCAGGGAGAAAGCTATTGAACTTGCCAGGGTGACTGACAGGGGTGTTCGTGAATCAGGCGCAATAGATTTAAAGAAGTTGTGCATTACAGAGGGAGAGCAAGTCTGGATGGTCTTCATTGACATACATGTACTGGATGACGGCGGAAACCTCATGGATGCAGCTTCATTGGGTGCAATTGCAGCACTTATGACAGCCAAGATACCTGGTGAACGCTATGGTATTGGTGAAGATATGCCCTTACCCATGAGAGATATACCAGTGTCGGTAACGGCAGTGGATATCGGCGGCGGGATCGTATTTGACCCGTCAATGGAAGAAGAGCGGGTTGCAGATTGCAAGCTGACCGTTATTTCCAATCAGGAAGGTGCCATCGCAGGCATGCAGAAAAGCGGAAATGGATCACTTACAGTTGATCAGATTAATCATATAGTAGATATATCCTGTAAAAAAGGGCAGGAGATTAGAGAAAAATTCCTGGAGATTTAGTTCATGGCAAAGAAATATACCCGAAAAGGTCATAAAACCCGTTCAGCAGGCAGGTTCGGTGTCCGTTACGGTAGGAAAGTCCGAAAACTGGTAGCAAATATCGAAGAACGCATGAGACAGGATTACAAGTGTCCAAAGTGCGGGCTTATGACTATACGCCGCACTGATACAGGCATTTGGAACTGCAAAAAGTGTGACCATACTTTCACTGGCGGTACTTATGTACCACAAACATCTATGGGTCTTGCAGTAACCCGGTCTGTTAAAAAGGCTATGGAGACTGATATATTTATTGAGGACCTGGAGCCCGATACCGACGAAATGGAATTAGAACCAGCAACGGAAGGCTTCACAGCCAATGAATAAACCGTTAGTCTGGAAGAAGATATTACTTAAGATGAAACTACATTTTAGGCCAATCCTGGAGTGATGCCAAATGGGATATATTTGTACAAGGTGTAAGCATTCGGTGGAGATAGACTACGAAGTAATGGGTATCCGCTGCCAATTCTGTGGGCACAGGATACTGATAAAAGAGAGACCGACCCTTATCAAAAAGGTAGAAGCGGTTTAAGTCAGGCTTTATTTAATAGGAAAGTAGAGGATAGTATATCTTCTACAATTATTTTTGTCATCTCCCCAGTTCGATTTTGCATAAGGGAGTCAATTATGGAAGTCGAATCAGAATTCGTTTTTGAAATGTCTAATGATATTGATGTGATTTATCAATCCCTTTTACCTGAACTGGGTGCATCTCATCAGCGCACCAGTTCACAGCTTATCATTCAGGGTAGTGAACTAATTCTTAAGATTAACTCTTACGACCTGGTCTCCATGAGAGCGGCACTTAATGGATGGCTACGGCTGATAAAGATAGCAGTTGATATGAGTATGGCAATAGAAAAATAGAAGTAGTATTGTGCCGTGTTGAAACCAAATTAAACTACTGAGTGTGAATTACAATGAGCGGAGAAATGCCCCCACAAGTCCAAAACCAGATTGCACAAATACAGCAGGTACAACAACAAGCACAGGCTCTGGCGCAGCAGAAGAATCAGCTTGAGATTATGTTGAAAGAATCTGACATGGCACTTGAAGAACTTGGAAAACTTGAAAATGATGTGCCGGTTTTTAAAAATGTAGGCAACCTGATGATAAAAACTGATATGGTGAAAACCACTGAGGAACTAAAGGAAAAGAAAGAAACCCTGGACCTCAGACTTCAGACCATAACCAGACAGGAAGAACGAATCCACAAGCGGTTCACCCAATTGCAGGACCAGTTGAAGACATCTGTTGGCACGCCAACAATGAATGCCGAATAAGTGCCTGCACTGAGGGCATACAAGCCATGGAAGTTGACGAGTCCGGTTTTTACAATCGGCTCCTGGATTATAATAATATTTTATTTCTTTGCCACCGCAACGCTGACCCTGATGCGGTTGGCAGTGCCTATACATTAGCCCAATCTTTGGGTGGCGCAGTTGGAATAATCGATGGTTGTAACCGGGTAGCTAATACGCTGATTAAGACACTGGAAATTGAAGCTATTGAAAAGCCCAATCCTTCAGACTATGACCTTACTGTGGTCGTGGATACCAGTACGCTGGCCCAGTTGAATGGAATAGAATTAGCAGAATATGCAGTAATCGACCATCATTCCACTTGTGCTATTAAAGACGGGGCCGAGTTCTACCTGCATCGCACTGTCAGTTCTACTGCAGAGATTGTTTTTGATATCCTCAAGTTTATGGAAGCTCCTGTTATGAGGAAATCTGCCATGGCGCTTATAGCTGGTATCATTACTGACACAGGTAATTTCAAATATGCAAACCCTGATTCGTTCAGGACACTTGCAGAAATTATTGAAGTTAGTGGTGTGGAATACGGTGAAGTGGTAGACCTGCTTGCATCCACCCCACAGGATATCAGCATGAGGATAGCCTTACTAAAAGCAGCCGAGAGAGCAAAGGTACATCGTACAGGTAACTGGCTCATCGTTACCAGTACAATAAGTTCTTTTGGAGGCACGGCAGCCGGTATATTAACACATGTAGGTGCCGACGTTTCATTTGTGGGTACCGAAAAAGAGGGTATTGCCAGAATTAGCGGCAGAGCAAGGCGCAATGCCATTGATGCAGGGGTAAACCTTGGCCAGATACTGGAAGAGGTCAGCAAATTATTCAACGGCACAGGTGGCGGACATGACGGGGCTGCCGGACTGGATGTGGAAGGTGGGGACGTGCAGGAGATTCTGAAAAGCTGCGTGGATGTCACAACAACTAAATTACAGTAAATAAACTTCAAAAATAAACCGTTTTAATAAAACGGTTGTAAATGTTGTCAGATAGTATTGAACCCTCTATTTTTTAAAATCCTAACAGCAAATAACATAACCTACCAGTACACTATAGGTTTTGGATGAGAGTAACCAAAAAGAACCTGAAAGGCAGGGAAGGTGAGATTACCCTGACGCCGGAATCCCTTGACGACCTATGGCACTTAAAATATATTGTTGAGCCAGGCGATTTGGTTTTTGCACTCACCAAACGCCGGGTGGAGGGGGCCACCGATAAGCTCAGACCTGAAAAGGTCGAGAAAAAACCCATGCGTCTGGGAGTACGCATAGAAAACATCGAATTCCATAAATTCTCAAACCGGCTGCGCCTGCATGGCGTGATCGAGAGCGGGCAGGATGTAAGTGCATACCACACCCTGAACATCGAAGACGGTACGAACCTGTCTGTGACAAAGACCTGGAAGAACGACCAGCTTGAGCGAATCAAGGAGGCTGAAGCCGCAGCAAAACGTCCCAAGGTGGTCATACTGACAATTGAAGAAGGCGAGGCGTCCATCGGACTTGTTAGACAATTTGGGGTTGAGGATTATTCTAATGTCAAGACCGGGTCCGGTAAGGGAGAATCCAGTCATAGGGAAGGCTTTTTTGCCCAGGTCATTGCCCAGCTTGAACAAGCTGCGGGCAAGAGCGAGACAGTTATTGTGGCCGGGCCCGGATTTACTAAAGACGATTTCATGAAGACCATGAAAACACAAAAACCCGAATTGGCAGCCAGGGCCCGGACCGAAGATACAATAACCATAGGCGTTTCCGGTTACCAGGAAGTGTTGCGGCGTGGTGCTGTTGATAGGATAGTGGAGGAGTCCAGGATAGCCAGGGAGGCAATGCTCATGGAAGAGCTGATGGAGCGCATCGCAACCGACGGGGCCGTAGCATATGGGTGGGATGCGGTGAGCCAGGCCAGGGATATGGGTGCGGTGGGGACGCTGCTTATTACTGATGAACTGCTCAGGGAGGGACGGGAGAAAGGTGAAAATATTGATGCATTCATCCTTAGCATTGAACACAGCCGGGGCAAGGTTGTGGTGTTCAGTACCGAGTTTGAGCCGGGACACAGGCTGCACGGTCTGGGCGGTATTGCTGCAATTTTGAGGTTCAAAATGGAGTATTGACCATGCCTGGGGAGGAGATGGTCATGGCTAATATTCCTGTTGAGGATTTGGCTGTAGGTAATATAAGATACCTGCTTGAAAGGGGGTATCCAAGAGCGGGAGCCATTACTTATGTGTGCAACCATTACAGGCTGGATATCAATACCCGCCATGTGTTTGGCAGGGTCATCTACACTGATAGAATGGCTCATTCACGGAAAAACAGGACCATTGAATGTAACGAATTGTCTGGTAAAGAAATTTGGGTGGACGGGTACAATGTACTTATTGGTGTGGAATCCGCACTAAAAGGTGAGCCGGTCTACCTTTGTGATGACGGGTTTATCAGGGATATCAGGGGTGTGTTCAGGAATTATCGGTGCTCGGATGTGACATTAAGGGCGTTGGATTCCATACTCGGGCAGCTGTTACATTGTGCACCTGGTATGGTGGAGTTCCTGTTCGACAGCCAGATAAGCAAGAGCGGGGAGCTGGCAAAATGGGTGAGTGACAGGATGGGAAAGGCTAGCCTTGTGGGCAATGCCAGGACTTCCAGGCACGTTGATTATGACCTCAAGCATTGCGGGAAGTTCGTGGCCACCTCGGACGGTACTATTATTGATGCATTAAATGATGTGGTGAATATCCAGGCATGGGTGCTGGAAGAATTGGATATAAGCCCGGTCGAGATAGGGGGATTGTTATCGTGAAACATATTGGCATAGCAGTTACCGACCCACAGGATTGGACTGCCCGTGCATTGTATGAGGCAGTTACCAGGGCAGGTGGGTCGCCTTTTGTGTTCAGGTTGCATGATGTTACCACAATGTTGCGGGGGGAGACTGAACTGGTCGCAGGGGACATGGACTTCAGGTCGCTGGACGCGGTCATTGTGCGGGATGTTGGTGGCGGTGGTGTTGGTGGTGACGATACTGAGGGTATGTCCTACCGGTTCGATTTACTGTGCAATCTGGATGAACAGGGGATTAAGATTGTAAATCCGCCCCTGGCAATACAGACGGCGGCCAATAAACACATGTCATCGTACCTGTTCAAGCAACAGGGTCTATCTACTCCCGACACTATTCTCACTTCAGACCTTGACATAGCGGTTAATGTTGTCAGGGAATGGGGGAGGGCTGTGATTAAACCCATATTTGGGTTTAAGGGCCTGGATATCCGCTGTGTGGTGGACGATGAAAGTTCCAAAATACGGCTAATAAAGCACCTGGAGCGCAGGGGGGTGTTGTACCTGCAACAGTATATACCGAATCCGGGACGGGATATCAGGGTATTTGTGGTGGACGGACAGGTGTCAGGCGCAATATACCGAAATGCTCCCCCTGGTTCATGGATAAACAATTTATCACAGGGTGGAGCACCACAGCTTTGCCCGGTGTCACCTGAAATTGAGGAGCTGGCATGCGGTGCGGCCAGGGCAGTGGGTGCGGTGTATGCCGGTGTGGACCTTATAGAAGGGGAGGAAGGGTTGAGTATTCTGGAGGTGAACGGTACGCCTTCAGGCTGGGGTATCTTTGAAGCATGCGGCATTGACGTCACTGTTGATATTGTCAGGTATGTTATGGGAGAAGTCGATGGGTAGTATTATATGGTTTTATATGGTTTATGCACATCAATTATTTTCTCTCTGCGAGGATGATTAAATGAAGAAGACAGACGAGTTGTATTCAGGAAAGGCAAAGACTATTTACCACACCGAAGACCCGAACCTGTTAATAATGGATTTCAGGGACAGCCTCACAGCTTTTGATGGGGAAAAGAAATCTGAAGTGCCGAAAAAAGGGTATTATAATGCCCAGATATCCAAAAAGTTATTTGAACTGCTGGAAGAAAAAGGCATCAAGACCCATTACAGGGAGATGGTGGCTGGCAATGAGATGCTGGTGGATACCGTTAACATCATTCTGGTTGAGGTAATTGTCCGTAATATTGCTACGGGTTCTATGACCCGGAAGTATCCTTTTGAAGAGGGAACTGTACTTGATGAACCTGTAATTGTGATGGATTATAAGGACGATTCACGCCATGACCCTATGCTCAATGAAGATATTGCAATAGCATTGGGGCTTGCAACCAGGGAAGAACTTGCAGGGATACGCCGGACTGCGCTTGAGATAAATGAGATTCTTAAAAAATACCTGGATGAGCGGGGACTTCTGCTGCCGGATTTCAAACTTGAGTTCGGGCGCAGGGGTACGGAAGTAGTGCTGGGCGATGAGATTTCCTGTGACACCTGCCGGTTGTGGGATAAGGAGACCGGGGATTCGCTGGACAAGGATGTGTTCAGGTTCGATAAGGGCGATTTGGCTGCGGCTTATAGGGAAGTGGCGCGCAGGATTGTGCCTGAGATATTTGAGTGATGTCAGTGTGGGATTTTAAGTCACGAACCAGGGACATCGCATCGCTCTGTCTTGAGCATTGAAAGGGTACATAGAAGAAAAGAACAAATGAAAATTAAATGTCCGCATTGTGGAAATCCAAATACTAAAGAATCGTATAGAGATCAAAAGGATGAAGATGAAAATGATGTGCGATTTGTATACGAATGTGTAAAATGTGGAGATATATTTATTGTTTCTGCCAAGTTTACACATTGCGAGCATCCAAGTTGGGAAATGGATTGGAATCCAATAACAGGGTTATTTGAAGATGTATAATATCATTCAACGGATACGTAGGATGATGAATACAGTCGCCGAGTAGCTGGATGCCGTTGCCAGCCCCAAGCCCTCTAAAAAAGGTACGTGAAAGTTTTACTTCATACCGCTCAAACATTTCTATAACACAAAACCGCCGAAATACCCCCTACAATGTACCGGGCATGTATGCAGCGTTTTTTAGATATTTGTGAAATTTTGATTAACATTTATCCACAAAAAAACCACAAAATCCACTCTTTAACCCCATCACACACTGTCTCAAATAACCCATCTCATTCCAAAACAACTTTTTATACCCTCACCTTTTGATGGCTTCGGCAATCTTTTCAGGTAGAGTGTCAAGTTTACTACTAATTACATCAAGAGAATCAAGTTTTCCAAGTTGACTTAATTTATCAAGTTGATTCAACTGGTCCAAGTGATCAAGTTGGTTAAGTTTAATATTAATTTGACCAAGAATCGTATTACCCTTATCCAATCTTTCACTAATCTCCCGCATCTCATCAATCACGATTCTGCCAAAAGGAGATGGTAATGTAGGCACTGTTCCAAAAATCAGTTATTTTGTTGACACCGACTTTAGGTAAAATCTGT
>QBUR01000123.1 GCA_013374385.1 Candidatus Methanocomedens sp.
TCAATTACAGTGAATTTACATTTGCTAATGAACACATCAGAAGCAATTTCTACCTACTGGCCCTCATGGCTATCATGGAACCTCACAACCCCGGTATTTGTTTTTGTGATCATAGTAGCAACTTTCTTTTTTGCCAGGCTGGTTGACAGGTTTCTGCTGGGGTATTTCAAAAAGGTCAGTCTGAAACTAAAGGTGGACCCCACAGGTTACAGACTATTGCGGCACCTGTCTGTTGCTGCCATTTACATATTTGGCCTGATAATCATCGTATCCAGCGTCCCCCAGCTTCGCACAATCTCGGTAGCCCTGTTTGCAGGGGCCGGTTTTGCAGGCATTATAATCGGACTTGCCGCACAGAGCACCCTTGCAAACATTATTTCAGGCATCTCATTGGCTATGTTCCAGCCTTTCAGGGTGGGAGATCTCGTGAGTATTCACGAGGAGTACGGGACCATCTCAGACCTGACGTTGCGGCATACCGTGGTGACCACCTGGGACAACAGGCGGCTTATAATTCCTAATTCCATTATCAGTGATGAGGCAGTCATAAATTGGTCGATCGAGGATCCTACGGTCATATGGCCTGTGAACATCGGGATAAGCTACGATTCTGATATAGACCTGGCACGTTCGATCATGCTGGAAGAAGCAAGAAAACATCCCAATGTTATGGAAGATCATGATGTCAGAATAGTACATCCCGGGGTATTGAAAGGAAGCGAGGTCAAGGTCCTGGTAACTGAACTTGGGGATTTTGCAGTTAATTTGAGGTTGCTGGTATGGGTCCGTAACAGAGGACTGGCCTATGTTACAGGTTGTGAACTTATGGAATCCATCAAGAAACGTTTCGATGCTGAAGGAATCGAAATACCATTCCCGTACCGCACCCTGGTGTATAAGAGAGACCTACCTCCAAACGTTCAATCACAGGAAGGTCTGGTAGATGTTCCAGATGCCGGTAGTGACGAAACCAACAGCCAGGGCAGCTAAGAACAGTCCCATGATCCTGGTAAATACCAGCATCCCGGTGTAACCAATCCATTTATTGATCCTGCGGGAGAACATGAACACAAACAGGGATACTGCAAAGGTAAGCAGGATAGCCAGCATTACGATTAATTTGTGTTCCAGCACATCGTTAGAACCTATCAGCACAATGATTGTTGTAATGGTTCCGGGTCCGGTAAGGATGGGCATGGCAATGGGAAATATCCAGACGTCATCACGGTTCTGGGACTCATGTATCTCTTTTGTGGTCACACTCTCATGTGATATCCGGGCATGCATCATATCAAATGCAATGGTGAATAGCAGGATACCGCCAGCCACTCTCAATAAATCGACATTGATACCAAAAACCTTCAACAGCAAGTCTCCGGTAACTGCGAAAAAGATTGCAATGATACAGGCAAGGACGACAGACCGCTTTGCCATTGCATTCTTTTCTTCAAAACTCATCTGGGCTGTCAGGGATATGAACGTCAGCACTCCACTTATAGGATTCACTACCACGAACAATGATACGAATGAAAATAAAAAAATTGCAATTACGTCCATTATTCCCTCACTTCATTTCTTAATAAATTCGACTATGTCCTCTTAAATAACTTGTCCAGATCAACCCTGCTAAAAGTAACTACGGTGGGTCTGCCATGGGGACATGTATGCGGGTTTTTGGTACGGTACAGCTGGAACACAAGATTCTCCATCTGCTCCATTGTCAATTTAGCCCCTGCCTTGATAGCCCCCCTGCATGCGGTGCTATTACACACCCGCTCAGAAATCCCGGTCATGTCCTTTGCCCTGCCGCCCGATAGAATGTCACTTATGATATCATGTACGACCGAGGGGTCCTCAAGTCTGCCCAGTATGTTGGGCACTGCCCTCACAGCAAAGGAATCCGGACCGAACTCTATAATGCCGAACCCCGATTCTTCCAGATAAGGTATATATCCCTTTATCAGTACACGCTCCTTTGAGTTCAGGTTGAGATTTACAGGGGTTATGAGTTCCTGTGACCCCTTGATACCCGATTCAATCACCTGTTCATAAAGAACACGCTCATGAGCCGCATGCTGGTCTACTAATACAAGTCCGCTAAGCGTTCGGGCTATAATATATGTGTTGTCTACCTGACCCAGTATCTTAATGTCAAAGGGTAGTTCCGATTCTTCTGATTCCTGTCCCAGATGCCTGCCTGTGCGCGTGAGCCTGCGCTGGGTATCCTTTATGGGTACTTTGAACTCAGTTTGGTTCTCGCGTATGACCTGAACATCCTCTTTATCAGTTGATAACCTGGTCTGTGTACCTTTGTGCTCCTTATCCTGCAATAGTTCCTGTTGTGCCAGTGCTGAACCGATGGCCTCTGCAACTGCATCCATCAGTGCCAGTTCATGGCTGAACCTGACATGTTGCTTGTTAGGATGTACGTTCACGTCCACCTCTGAGGTATCCAGTGAATAATTGAGCATAGCCACAGGATACCTGCCCTTTGGCAGCATGGTGTAATATCCAAGCTTGATGGCATCGCTTATGGACTTTGACCTGATGCTCCTTGAGTTTATGAAAAATGCCTGGTAGTCTTTATCGCTTCTGGTAAATCCAGGTCTTGATATAAACCCGGATATCCGTATCAGGTCGTTAGAATAATTTACCGCTATCAATTCCCTAGCAATCTCAGGGCCGTAGATGTGTACGATAGTATCGAACAGGTCTCCCGATGCAGGGGAGCGGAACAGTTCCCTGTCGTCATGTGATAAGTAGAATGAGATGTGGTCGTGTCCCAGCGCATTCTTTGTAACAACTTCTACGATATGCGCCAGTTCAGTCCTGCCTTTTTTAAGGAATTTCCGCCGGGCAGGTGTGTTGTAGAACAGGTCTTCAACCATTATGGACGTACCTTTTGGGGCACCCGCATCGCTGATACTTACAACCTCTCCTCCATGCACCACCAGCCGGGTCCCTTCCAGGTCACCTTCCCGTTTCGTCACAATCTCTACTTTTGCCACCGCCGTAATAGATGATAGCGCCTCCCCCCTGAATCCCAGGGTCATAACACTCTCAATATCACGAGCGTCTGTTATCTTGCTGGTGGCATGCTTCAGGAAAGCGATGGACACGTCATCCCTATTCATACCGCTGCCGTTGTCAGTGACCTTGATACTTCGGGTGCCTTCACCTATGACCTCTACCCTAATTTCAGTGGCTCCGGCATCTATGGAATTCTCGATAAGTTCCTTGATAACCGATGCCGGGCGCTCGATGACTTCACCAGCTGCTATCTTGTTGATGGTGGCCTCGTCCAGAAGATGTACCTTATTCATTGTCATTGTGTTCTTGCACCTGTTTTTTCAGTTTGGATAGGGCGTTAAGTGCATCCAGTGGAGTCATATTGTCCACATCCATTTCTCCTAGTGTCTCGATCACCGGGTGTGGCGGCTGGAGCGGCGGGGTTTCACTACCGTCCGGGTCGAACAGCATTAATTGTGTGTAAGTTGCGCTACGTTTTCCTTTGTGGCCAAGGCTCTCACTTTCTACTTCATTTAATATTTCCTTAGCCCTCTGGGTAACTTTCAGCGGTACACCGGCCAGTCTAGCCACGTGGATGCCGTAACTCTTATCAGTAGCTCCCGGCACGATCTTGCGCAGGAACACCAGGTCATGTCCTTCTTCCTTTACTGCAATGTGGTAGTTCCTGACCCGCTTAAAGCTGCCTTCCAGGCTGGTCAACTGGTGATAATGGGTGGCGAACAAGGACCGCACCCCTACCCTGCCCCTGTTGTGGATGAACTCTACCACGGCCCTGGCAATACTGTAACCGTCAAAGGTGCTGGTACCCCTGCCGATCTCATCCAGTAGAATGAGGCTTTTTGGTGTGGCATTGTTCAGGATATTGGCCAGTTCCACCATCTCTATCATGAAAGTGCTCTGCCCGCTTGCCAGGTCGTCGAATGCCCCAACCCGGGTAAAAACCCTATCCACAATACCAATTGAGGCGTATAATGCAGGCACAAAACATCCTATCTGTGCCATGATGACGATAAGGGCTGTCTGGCGCATGTAGGTGGATTTACCTGCCATGTTGGGGCCGGTGAGGAGCAGGAACTGGTCACTGTCGCAGTCCATGTGGGTATCATTGGGTACGAACCCGCCCGGTACCGAGTACTCCACTACCGGGTGCCGGCCGTCCCGGATTAATATGCTGCACCCGTCGTTTATTTCGGGCCTGATATAATTGTTATTCACTGCCACTTCTGCCAGGTTTGTGAGGACATCCAGTTTACCGATGAGCCCTGCCGTTTTCTGTAGTGCGGATGCCTGTGCTGCGATGAGTCCGGTTATTTCGGTGAACAGGTCGTGTTCCAGTGCCACCCGCCTGTCATTGGCAGAGAGTATCATTGCCTCCTTTTCCTTTAACTCGGGTGTGTAGAAGCGCTCGGCATTGGCCGTGGTTTGCTTCCTGATATATTCATCCGGCACATGGGACTGGTTGGATTTTGTCACTTCAATGAAGTATCCGAACACTCTATTATATGCAATTTTCAGGGACTTAATGCCAGTGCGTTCCCTCTCTTGCTGCTGCAGTTTTGCCACCCATTCCTTACCGTGGGCAGCCATATCGTTCAACTCGTCCAGTTGGGGATTATAGCCGGGTTTTATTATTTTACCTTCCCGAAGCGATACCGGGGGCTCGTCTATAATGGAACGCTCAAGCAGGGTGGTAAGGTCAGCAAAATCGTTAAGCTCTTCCTGGATGGATATGAGCAGGTCTGATTTGATGCTGCCGCCTTGCAGTGCGGATTTGAGCTGGGGCAGGGCGGTAAGTGATGTTCGAAGGGCCACCAGGTCGCGGGCATTGGCGTTGCCATATACGATACGCCCGGTGAGCCGCTCCATGTCCCGGATTCCTTTGAGAAGCGAGCGGAGGTCATAGCGCAGCAGGGTGTTTTGTGAGAGTTCTTCCACACTGTCCAGCCTGCGGTTGATGTCACTTACGGAAATAAGAGGCTGGAGCAGCCATTTGCTAAGCAGCCGGGACCCCATCGGTGTGCTGGTATGGTTTAGTACTCTGAGCAATGAGGAATTGGCAGAGCCATCACGTACGTTTTTGACCAGTTCCAGATTGCGCAGGGTGATGGAGTCAAGCACCATGAACTGGTTCTCGAAATACGTTCTGGGAGTCTGGATGTGGTCCAGTTCCCTCATCTGGGTATCCTCCACATAGGCCAATGCGGCGCCTGAGGCTGCAGTGGCGGCAGGCAGGTCTTCCAGTCCCATACCCTCCAGGGTGGTGGCACCGAAGTGGTCAAGCAGGCGGTGCCTGGCGATACCAGGTTCAAAGGTGTCTGCATCGTACTGATGGATAATGAGTTTTAAGTTCTCTTTCAGCCTGTCGGTCAGGTGGCTATTATCATACAGTTCTGGCGGCACAATGCATTCAGCCGGGCGCATCCTGGCTGCTTCGCTCACAATAGCGTCAAAAGTTTCATCATCGTTTACCTGGGTGGTCATGAACTCCCCAGTAGAGATGTCAATGAACGAGATGCCAAAATGTTTGTCAAGCCGGGCCACTGCCATCAGGTAGTTGCTGCCCGAGTCTGAGAACATGGACGAGTCCATGGCAGTACCGGGAGTTACCACCCTGACCACGCCACGTTTGACTATGCCTTTGGCCTTTTTCGGGTCCTCAAGTTGCTCGCAGATGGCCACTTTGTAGCCTTTCTTTATCAGGCGGGGGAGGTACGAGTCCAATGCGTGGTAAGGTATGCCAGCCAGCGGCATTTTTTCGCCTTCTTTGTCCTTACCCCTGGTGGTAAGGGTGATATCCAGTTCCCGTGCCATGGTGGCAGCGTCCTCGCCAAATGACTCGTAGAAGTCTCCCATCCTGAACATGATGAGTGCATCGGGGTGCTGCTGCTTGGCGTCGTAGTACTGGCGCATGGCAGGGGTGAGTTTTTGCATAGAGTGGGCTCCGGTTGGATGGTAATTGTGTGAGGGATATGTATTGATGGCGGGAGTATTTTTGTTTTGGGGTTTTGTGATGGATGGGTTCATTTGCTTATAGACAATGCAATTTAAGCAACGTAAACTTTATATAACAAATTTGTTATATAACAATATTGTTATACAACATCAATTGGAGTTTATTTATGATACCAGTTGGCAAT
>QBUR01000122.1 GCA_013374385.1 Candidatus Methanocomedens sp.
TACACAGTTTACACAGGAAATAGAAGGTGTGGGCCTGAAGCGTCTCAGTCCGGAAACCTACTATACTGACGAACAGATCACAGAGATGGTCAACAAACTGAACAAAGAGCGTGTTGAGTATCTGGCACGGTACCCTTGACTTAAAAAAGAGATAGTGGATTTAATAAAAGAATCAGGAAAGTTAACCTGCCGCTACCTATCCAGCACAACCGCTGGAGGTGCAAGTTCCCACAGCTCGTTTTCCTGCCATTTTCGTATCCATTCATCAGGCATGACCAGACTCAAAGCAGCCATATCTCCCAGGTAAGTACCAAGTGCGGATGGCCTTATATCCACGCCTTCTGAAAGCACAGGGAACGACCGGTAGAACTCGTCCTTGATGCCGGGCAGCAGGATATCAATATTGTTCATGAACACGCTGCCCCCTATCACAATAACCCCAGTATCCAGTATGGCATTAATGGATGCCAGGCCCCTTGCAAAGTTCCTTATGGCCTTGCTGATTATCTCTTTAGCCTTTCTATCACCACTGTGGTAGGCTTTGAACACATCCTCTGCAGTCCCTCTCCCGCCATAATCCCGGGCAATAGCCACCCCGGACACCAGGGATTCCATGTCCCCAAAATTACCGCAACCGCACTGCGGGCCATCCTCTGCCAGGTAAATGTGCCCGATATGAGGGGCATTGCCGTTCTTACCATGTATCAGCCTGCCATCAATATAGGCACCACCACCAATTCCAGTGCTCCAGGTGACATATACCAGGTCGTCTTCACCCCTGCCTGCCCCGAACAGCCGTTCTGCCACAACTGCAGCCACAGCATCATTCTCTATCTTCAACGTGCCCCATCGCCGGGACAGGACCGATTCTAATGGTATCCAGGTCCAGTTATTGGGAATAATATCTCTATCTTTCACAAGCCCGCCGCACAGGTTGGGCGCCACCAATTGCACTTGACCCATTTCTTTCATAAAAGGACCGCAGGAACTCACACCCACGGCCATGATATCATCCGGTTGAACTCCTATCTGGTTACAGGCATATCCTATCAGGAAATCAACTTGTTCAGGTATTGCCGTATGGCTGCCTTCCAGCCTGACATTCTGGTAAACCTTGACTGAAATTCCATTGGTGTTTGCCAGACTTACGGTTATTTTTGTGCCGCCAATATCAACACCTGCCAGATACGGCGCGGTCATATTAACTAACTCCCTTTCTTTAATAAAATCCTTCAGATCTCATAGTTAGGAGGTACTCCCAGTACCAGCACCTTTGAATTACGAAGCACCTTTTCGGTAACACTGCCTGCCAGCTTCTTAATTCCGGTCTTGCCATGTGTGCCCATGATTATCCTGGTAGCACCCTTTATTTTTGCGGTGTCAATTATCTGGTCTGCAGGGTCCCCGTTTTCAATAAGAGTGGTTATGCAAGCTTCATCCAAACCCTCATTCAACATTGATTCCTTATAGACCTGAAGCAGTTTTTCTGCCCCTTCCACCATCCACTTTTTCCTTTCCTGACCTGAAGGGGCTATTACATGCAAAAGCAAAATCTGGCCAGAGTGTAGTTTAGCTATTCTTAAAGCTACCTGGGCCGCCTTTTTAGAATATTCAGACCCGTCAATGGGAAGAAGTATTTTCATCGGACTTGAAATGTTGTCCATAATATATTTAAACCATATGAAGTAAGATTATATGTAATACAATGGCTGTCATACATTGTGGGGAAGACCATGAAGTACGAAAAATTCAAGAAAATGGAAAAAAAAGACCATTCCCAAGTCACCCGGTTTTTAAAACAGACTACGCATCTTACGGCCCGGGAATGGGTTATCGCCAGGCTCTGTGCCGATTTCAAGAATGCAGGAGGTCGAAGCGAGATGACCTGGATCGGAAAAAACCTGCCCGAGCTTGTGCCTTTTTGCAATGAACCTTATTCAAGGCAGGAGGTGTCCAACGCCCGGGCTTCGTTCAAGAATAAACTGGTGCGCTCAGGCACTACATTGTTCTATTCATATTACAGCGGGCTCATTACCAAAGACGAGATGCTTGAGATACTGGATAAAATTACGACAAACATAAGCACCCTACTGGATGTGGAAGATGAGGGCACCAGTGAAAGCCATACCGAAGATGTGCAGAGCATGATGGTAGAGGTACTGCGTCGCATCAATGCGGAGCTTGAAGTATAAGTTCCCGTATTTTCTGCCGCCCCGTATTGATAATCTGCAGATGGTCAAAGGCCAGAGGTGGCAGGTCGTCAAGGTCGAACAGCGCCACGTCCTGTGCATCCGATGAAGCTCGCGGCGTGCCCTGGCCCAATGCAGCAAAGCAGATACTAACAGTATGACCTCTGGGGTCGCGGTCAGGATTTGAGAACACACCGACAAGTCCTTTCAAATCCACATTAAGCCCTGTCTCTTCGTGTGCTTCACGCACTGCAGCCTCTTCCACGGTCTCACCCACATACACGAACCCTCCTGGCAGTGCCCACTGGCCCTGAAACGGAGGATTTTTTCGTCGTATTAGGACGAGCTTCCCACTTTGTACGATTAATATGTCTACAGTCAAAAGTGGCGTTACAGGTTTACTCATTTGCATGCCTCCCGCCAAATGTTATTTCGCTTACTAATTGCTCCACAAAACCCTTCAGGAAAACGCTGCGCTCCCCAGCCAGATGGCGGGCCGTGGAAGTATGCATGGAACCGGACAGATGCATAAGTTTTGAGAGGATATGGTCCAGTGCATATTCATCCCCGTTCAATGGCCTGTACTCTGCCAGAGGGTCACTGGAATGGTACAGTTGACGGTTCATTGCACCCGAATATGCAAAGGTCATAGCTGCACCCACAGCCCCCGAAATGTCCAGCCTGTCAGCGTCCTGAAGTATCCTTGCTTCCAGACTGTCCGGTGTTAGTCCGGAACTGTAGCGGTGATGCTTTATTGCATAGACCACAGCCGGTACTTTCTGAGACGGGAAACCTGCACCACTAAGTATATCGGGCGCCAGTTGCGCGGATAAGGTTGCATGGTCAACTGCTGGATCCTTGAGTTGTGCGGGACGTCCGATATCGTGGAGGAGTGCCGCAGCTTCCAATATCTCGGAGTCACCCCCTTCAATGCTGCTAATGTGGATGCACAAGTCCATGACCCGTAGTGAATGGTTAATATCATGGCCTGCGTTAGCTGTGCCGTCGAATATTTTTCTTGCTGATTCTCTAATTTGCATCCCCTTTTCACCGGAACCGTGGGCCGGGTTTATAACTTCTTTTTCCACCATTTTTTCTCCAGAAACCCTTCTAAGTTAAGTCAATTGTACAATCAATGATAGATTAGTATTTGTGATTCTCTTCATTAAAGAAATCCTGGATATCGTCCAGTGGGAAAAGACTTTTTAATTTTTCTTGGAATAAGGAATTACTGCATAGTTTTTCAACCACAGAGAACACAGAGAGCACAGAGTTGTGCCGCTTTTCTCTGTGTCCTCTGTGCTCTCTGTGGTTTTTCAAACCAGAAAATAATAAAAAGTTTCATTGGAAATAGCACTAACCTTATTTAGCATGGAGCACGAAATAGACCCAAAATTTAAAGAAGGTCAAAGATACGGGTACTGACAACAAACTTACATCATGGATTCTTCAACATTCGCCTTTAAAACAATTATCAGTATCGAATTATTCCCGTTTTACCATTTTTCGATTACCAGTTAGACCTTTATGCTTAGTTGGTGGGTGTTGATGATGGATTTTGCGGATAAAATAAAAAATATTTTAATTGAACTTGACTTGAAAGAAGTCCAGCGATGGGCCCTGCTAAGTACCCTTGTCGGTGTGGTTGGCGGCCTGGTCGCTGTGCTATTCTATGCGGGCCTGTATTATTCCACCTACTACCTGCTGGGAGGTATTGGTGGATACTATCCCACTACACCAGGAGGTGACATTGACCTGTTGGTTGTGCCCCTATCAGACCCCAACCGCTTATTACTCATACTTCTGCCGACATTGGGCGGCCTTCTTGCAGGATTCCTGATCTACCGCTATGCACCGGAAACCGAAGGGCACGGTACCGACTCGGTAATAGATTCCTACCACCGGCAGCGAGGGGTAATACGCACACGTGTACCGTTTATCAAGGCCATCACATCCATGATAACCATAGGTTCAGGTGGTAGTGCAGGTAGGGAAGGACCCATAGCCCAGATAAGCGCAGGTTTTGGCTCAATACTTGCCACCAAGCTAAAACTAACCGACAGGGACAAGCGTATCCTTGTAATATGCGGAATGTCGGCTGGTATCGGTAGTATATTCAAGGCTCCCCTTGGCGGTGCAATCTTTGCGATTGAAGTATTGTATCGGCAGGGTTCGGAATCAGAGGGGATTGTGCCTGCATTTATTTCGTCAACCGTTGCATACTCCATATTCTGCTCGTTCTTTGGCTGGGGTTCCCTGTTCTCAATGCCGGATTACCATTTTACACATCCTAACGAACTCATATTCTATGCCCTGCTGGGTATTGCAGCTGCAGCTGTAGGCATTTTTTATATTCATGTCTTCTACGGAATGAGGGATTTCTTCAAACGACTTGCCATACCAAAATATATCAAGCCAGCCATAGGTGGTTTACTGCTGGGTATAATGGCATTTTTCATACCCCAGAGTCTGGGTGTGGGATACGGGCTTATCCAGCTGGCCATTGACCAGGAACTTGCAATGGGACTGCTGTTGTTGCTACTATTCGCAAAGATCCTTGCCACGTCATTCACTATCAGTAGTGGCGGCAGTGGTGGTGTGTTCGGTCCCACATTGGTGGTTGGCGCAATGCTGGGCGGCGTGTTAGGAATTACCTTCCATACCCTGTTCCCAACCATCGTGGTTGAATATTCTACCTTCGTACTTGTGGGGATGGCAGCCCTGCTGGCAGGAGTGGCAAAAACACCCATCGCCGCAATAATCATGGTATCCGAACTAACCGGGAATTACAACCTGCTGCCGCCCCTGATGTTGGCTTCGACACTTGCATACGTTATGTCAGGTAAATGGTCTATTTATGAAAAACAGGTCCCTACCCGGATGGACTCCCCTGCCCACCGCCGTGAGATGACCATAGATGTACTGGAACTGGTCACGGTGAAAGATGTGATGTGCACCGATATTATTAGCGTTAGCCCTGCTACAAAGGTACAGACCGTATTGAACCTCATACACAAATACCGCCATATAGGTTATCCTGTATTGGACAACCTGGAATTGGTAGGCGTAGTCACTTTCGAGGATGCTGAAAAAGTACCTCTTGATGAACGGGATGTTGTGCTGGTGGGAGATATCATGACCCGTTCACTGGTGGTAACGTATGAGGATGAAAACCTTGAATCCGCACTAAGGAAACTGCTTGACAATAATATCGGACGGCTACCTGTTGTGGACAGGGAGGACCATACCAGGATGCATGGCCTCTTGACCAAGTCAGATATCATCAGGGAACATGCCCAGCTAAGCTCAAAGTTCTGCCGACTACCTGCCGACAGACGGTTGTGACTTATGGATCTATTTACTAATAGGCCTGTGATATTATTTTGACAATATCACTGGCACTTAATATCCCGATTGGGCGATTTGATGCGCCAACTCCTGATTCGGAAAGAACTATTAACCTGTGAAAACCATGTTCCATCATCATCTCTGCCGCTACTTTTAATGAAGTAGTAGGCTTTACAGACTGGACATAGTAATTCATAATGGACTCGACAGGTTTATCCAGCAGGGATTCATCCTTCACCGTTTTGAGCATATCCATTTCTGAGATTACCCCCACAATCTCACCAGTATGGTCAATGACGGCTATGCCAGAAACGTGCTGGTTCGCCATCAGGTATGCCACTTCTTTCACAGGAATATCCATAGGAACTGTGATAACTCCTCTTGTCATTACATCTTTCAGTAAAATATTGTCTAAATTAATTATTTGTTCACTTCCTTATATGAAATTCAATAGCCCCATATTATTTTAGGCACTCAT
>QBUR01000121.1 GCA_013374385.1 Candidatus Methanocomedens sp.
ATAAATATTGGGAAGGAAAAAATAATGAAAGCAATCTATGATCCTGTAACAGATACCCTTACTTTGATCTTGAGGGATATGGCAATTGCAGAGAGTGATGAGATTAGAGATGGTCTTATAATCGATTATAGTGAAGATAATAAGGTTGTATCAATCGAAATGCTTGATGCATCTGAAAATATATCTGAACCACAGGCTTTTACATATGAGATTAAAGGTCAAAAGGCCACAGCATGATTTATTCTGGTGTCTTAATAATCGTTAAGTAGTCCCTTAACTAACTTTTATGGCCGATATCCTTTATCTCCCATTATACTTTACAATTGATTCTCGGTATACTATCCTGAATTCTCTTTTTCCGGGGCCACATTCCGCTCTGCTCCCCATCCACCCTTGATGGTGTGGGGGCTGGCAGGTGCTTTTCGATTCTTCCTGTGGGTTTACGGTGCGAAGTGGAGATGGATGCTTTGGGTAGACGGTTGCAGGTGGGAGGTGGATATTCGCCGGGTGTGGATTGGGAGAGTTGTATTCATTGTTGTACGTGGAGTGCCGCCATGGCTGTTAAAATATATTAACATCACAATTTAAAACCACCGAGTGCACAGAGCGATTTTACATTTCTCTGTGTTCCTCTGTGCTCTCCGTGGTTAACATTGAAATGATTCCAGCCGCCCATCCCTTCTTCGCCTCTCCCTCCGCCCCCTCTTCCCTCCACTCTGCCCGGGTGCCCTTCCCGATCCGCTCCGTCCGCACTTGTAGTGTGTGGGCTGGCAGGCGCTTTTCTATTATTCCGGCGGGCTTTGAGTGCTAAGTGGGGATAGATGCTTTTGTGGTAATTGGGTGAGAGGGAAGTGCATATCCCTGGTAAGCTTAACCTTTAACATCGAACTTACTTAAGTGGAAGGTGTCAATACATCGTGAACAAATCATCATATTTTCCAAATATCATCTCGAATTTGCTTAATCTCTTCATTCACATCATAACCAAATTCTTTGGCACCAGTCACGATTTGGGGCACAAAAAATCGAGCAAAAATACACCGAGTTCTTCAGGGAAGTGCTGGGCGTGGAATTCGGGCATGTGCCTGCCGCCCGGCTGCGGTGTGAGCACAGACACCGTAACAAGGTGTGTGCGAAAGTGGACTGCAGGTATTATCCAACAACTCTCTCCTGAATAAACAAAATTTTTATACTGCCACACCAAAACAGAGTCAATATATGTTTAAGCCCCAAGTGCTCACAAAACTAACCTTAATTTTCATCATCACTTTCCTGGCATTCTCCACAGTCAGTGCCACTACCATACACGGTATCGTATATGAGTGGTCCACATTTGAGCCCCTGGACAATGCCCTGGTAGAAGTGACCTCCACTCCCACCCAGTTCAGGGTGGCCACATCAGGCGTGTATTCCTTTAACCTGCCACCCGGGGATTACCTTATCAAAACCAGTTATTACACGAACGATACCCTGGAGTACTATACAGAGGATAACATCACGGTGACAGACCTTGAAGGGGACTATGTGTTCGATATCCTGCTTTTCCCACTGCAAAACGATTGTAAAGACTTTCCTGATGAGGATATCGGTAATATCACCTATGATGTTGAGGACAATAGCTTGCCCTCATTTGACTGGACATATACAGCTGTTGCACTGTTGGTCATGTGCCTTGCGGCTTTGGCGGCATATTACCATCACTTGGACAGGACAGGGAAAACAGACGAAACTGAGGCCGAGCTTATAGCTAAAACTGAACCTGAACCTGAGCCCGAACTGGCGGTTGAACAGCCCCCAAGCCCTTTGCCAGTGACACCCGGGCCAAAATCCCTGCCTGATGACCTGAGTGAATTATTGGATATCATCCAGCAGGCAGGGGGCAGGCTCACCCAGAAGGATTTGAGAAGTAAAATGAAATGTTCTGAAGCAAAAGTGAGCCTGATGGTCACCGACCTTGAGGACAGGGGACTGTTGCGCAAAGTAAAGCAGGGGCGGGGGAATATTATACTGCTTAACAACAGGGAATGACCTGATGGCAGATTGATAGATTATTACTAATAAATTCCAATATAACAACCATGGACTGGATATCCCACATCATCTTCGGCCTTACAGTAACCAGACTGGCCTACATTAAACGCCCGCAAGAGTGGGAAAAATACCGCACAATCATCATACTGATAGCAGTAGCAGCCAGCCTGTTCCCTGACATTGACATCCTAACCACCCATCGCAGTGAAATACACGCACCGCTGGTGCTGGCGGCACTGGCAGGCGTCATTGGTCTGGTGTATCCATTATCCTTCAGGCCGCTGCTGGCAGGTTTTTTAAGCCACAGCATGCTTGATATCTTCCTGTTCGACAATTCCAGGGGAACCATCAGGCAGATCATAGACATTGCAATCACCAATGATACAGCAGCCAGCGCGGTTAATGAAGCGGTGGTTACCGGGGTAGCTGCCAATGGTATCATGCTGTTGTATCCACTAAGCTGCGAGATGTATTACATCCTGCTTACAGAAACGACCTATGCAATAGTGGCAATGCTGGTACTGTGTATTGCTGCCATCACTTTGTATCTCACCCGCAATAATACTGACAAATATCGATAACTATTATTGTGCCTCATTGCAATAAGACAACTCAATGTCCAGAGTTGCAGTAGGCGGAACATTCAATCCCTTACATGATGGTCACAAAGCCCTGTTTACCAGAGCATACCAGTTAAGCAATGGCGATGAACTCATAATCGGCATAACCTCAAACGAGATGGCCGGGAAAAAGTACCACGATGTGGAAGACTGGAAGGTAAGACGGCAGATAGTCATGGATTTTATGTATGACACCTTCAATGCAAGCCCGCTCATCGTCAGGCTGGACGACCCCTTCGGCCCCACCATAGACGAGGATTTCGATTACCTTGTGGTCTCCCCTGAGACCGAAAACCAGGCCCACCTTATAAACACCAGGCGCGCTGAACTGGGAAAACAACCCATACATATCGAGCTGGTAGAACTTGTGCTGGCAGGGGACGGTCGTCCCATATCCTCAACCAGGGTGTTACTGGGCGAGATAGACGTTCACGGCAACCTGCTGCAACACCGATAATAATATTTATCTTGTGCGTGTTTTGTGTTCACAATTCATTCATAATAAATACCATATTTCACATTTTAAGAGGAACATTACATGTCTGTTACACAACTCCCTAAAGAGTACAACCCGCAGGAGGTCGAACCCAGGTGGATGGGGAAATGGCAAGATTCAATGAATTACTTTGACTGGGACAGCAAAAAGCCCCAGTATATCATTGATACGCCGCCACCATACCCCACAGGCAATTTCCATATAGGCAATGCACTGAATTGGTGTTACATAGATTTCGTTGCCCGTTACAAGCGCATGCGAGGGTACAATGTAATGTTTCCCCAGGGTTGGGACTGCCACGGCCTGCCCACCGAAGTAAAGGTGGAGGAGATACATAATATCACCAAGAACCAGGTACCTCGTACCGAGTTCAGGCAGATGTGCGAAGAACTGACAGTCGGAAATATCGAGAAAATGCGCAATACCATGCGCCGGCTCGCATTCAGCATTGACTGGAGTAACGAGTACATCACCATGAAGCCGGAATACTACGGCAAGACCCAGCACTCCTTTGTGCAGATGTACAATAAAGACCTGATATACCGCTCTGACCATCCCAACAACTGGTGTCCCAGATGTGAGACAGCTATCGCTTTTGCAGAGGTGGAATACGAGGCCAGGCAGACTACATTGAACTATTTCCATTTCGACAAGCTTGACGTGGCTACCACCAGGCCCGAACTACTGGCAGCCTGCGTGGCAGTAGCCGTAAATCCTGATGACGACAGGTACAACGAATATGTGGGCCAGGAGATTGAAGTGCCCGTATTCGGTCATAAGGTGAAGGTATTGTCCGATTCCGATGTTGACCCGAACTTTGGTACCGGCGTGGTCATGATATGTACCTTCGGTGATAAGCAGGATGTAAGATGGTGGGCTGAACTGGGCTTGCCACTTCGCAAAGCCATTGACAAGCAGGGCACCATGACCTCCATTGCTGGGAAGTACGAGGGTATGTCCCTGGCTGATTGCAAAGAGGCTATTACTACAGATATGAAATATGCGGGTCTCATCTATGAGCAGGAGACTCTGGATCAAAATGTTGGCCTGTGCTGGCGCTGTAAAACACCAATAGAAATACTGTCAGAGCGGCAGTGGTTCGTGAAAATAGATGCCGACGATATCATATCAAAATCATCAGAGATCAATTGGGCACCCCCATATATGGAGGTAAGGCTCAAAAACTGGACCAGCACCATGGAATGGGACTGGTGTATCTCAAGGCAGCGTATCTTTGCCACACCCATCCCTGTATGGTACTGTGATGAGTGCAGCGAGGTAATGGTGGCCAAAGAGGAATGGCTGCCCCTTGACCCAAACGCATCACAACCGCCCGAAGCCTGCAAGTGTGGCTCGACTTCATTTTCGCCAGAGGAAGATGTGCTGGATACCTGGATGGACTCGTCCATAACAGCCCTGAACGCTGCCGGCTGGCTGTCCCGGGACGATGTGCGCATGCCAACCCAACTGCGCCCCCAGGGACATGACATTATCAGGACCTGGGCTTTCTACTCTATCCTGCGCTCCAGTGCTTTAACGGGCCTGCGGCCGTGGGACGATATTATTATAAACGGTATGGTGCTGGGTGATGACGGTCATAAAATGAGCAAGAGCCTTGGTAATATCGTTATGCCGGAAGAGGTTATAAAGGAATATGGTTCTGACGCTTTCAGGCAGTGGGCCGCTATCGGCGGTGCTACCGGGTCCGACATCATGTTCAGGTGGAAAGATGTGGTGGCAGGCAACCGGTTCCAGCAAAAATTATGGAGCATTGTCAGGTTCTGCATGCCTCACCTTGAGTATTTCCAGCCCGGCGAGGCTCAGTATAGAACCATCGACCGCTGGCTGCTGAGTAAACTGAACACCCTTATCAAAGAAGCTACTGCCAGCATGGATGCATACCAGTTCGACGAGACATTGAAGAATATCAGGAGCTTTGCCTGGGATACCCTGGCAGATAATTACATTGAACTCGTGAAATCCAGGCTGTACGGCGACGATGCCGAAGCAAAGCGGGCAGCACAGCAGACTCTGTACCTGACAGTGGACGCTTTGGCGAAGATGCTGGCTCCGTTCATTCCTTACTTTGCAGACGAGGTGTTCTCACAGTTACATGACCACAGCGTGCATACTGAGGCGTGGCCTGGGGTGGATGAGTCTGCCATTGATGCGGCTGCTGAGGGTTCAGGCGAGCAGGTAAAGGAGATTACCGCTGCCATCAGGCGCTTTAAATCTGATAATGGCATGGCATTGAATGCACCCCTCGGCCGGCTCAGGATATACGGGCGTATCGGGGATGTGGCCGATATCGCGGGTACTGTGAACGCTGAGATTGAGGTAATGGCAGGCGAGCCCGAGTTCGAGTATAGGGTGAGTGGTGTTAAGCCGAATATGAGTGTAATCGGTCCTAAGTTTCGTGATAAGGCCGGAGCTATCATAGGTGCTTTGAAAAGTGCTGATGCTGCAACCATTGCAGAGCAGGCGGAGGCAGGGGCAATATCTATCGAAGCAGGCGGCGAGACTATAACACTTGAGCCTGATTCGGTGGCTTTTGAGCGTGAGATACTCTCAGAAGGCCATGCTGTTAATGTGCTGGAAGTGGGGGGTGTGATGGTCGTGGTTGAGAAAGCATGACCCTCTTTCAAATGGTACATAAAGTATAATTTTCATTAAGATTTGATGTAAAGGGCACTGTTCCAAAAATCAGTTATTTTGTTGACACCGACTTTAGGTAAAATCTG
>QBUR01000120.1 GCA_013374385.1 Candidatus Methanocomedens sp.
CTAAAGTCGGTGTCAACAAAATAACTGATTTTTGGAACAGTGCCCTTTAAGTTATTAATAGTGTTTTTTTTTTCAAAGCAGCCCATCCATAAAGCACTTCCCCCTCTTGCATTTAGTGTTTTACCAATTATATACCTCTCACGCCTACTCAACCAAAACTGCCTTAAATCAAGTTTACTTGATTTAAACTAAAGTAAATTTTTTGATAAGTATTATAACCAAGTACGCTATCTATATCCCAACCAAATTATTTAGGTGTAAAATATGAGTCTGATAGAAGAAGCAAATAAAGGTAACATCACTGATGAGATGAAAGAAGTAGCCGCAGTAGAAGGAGTTGAACCCGACTTCGTGCGAAGGGGAATTGCTGCAGGCCGGATAGTTATTCCTGTAACTCCATACAGGGAAATTAGACATTGCGGCATCGGCAAAGGTCTTACTACCAAGGTCAATGCGTCCATAGGTACCTCCTCTGATATTGTGGATATAAGCCTTGAAATAGAAAAGGCAAAGGCGGCAGAAGCGGCCGGAGCTGATACACTTATGGAACTATCCACGGGCGGAAACTTCCTTGATATCAGGAAACAAGTGATTGATGCTACATCACTGTCTGTGGGCTGCGTGCCACTGTACCAGGCATTTATCGAAGCGGCAAGGAAGTACGGTTCAGTAGTGGATATGAAAGAAGATGAACTCTTCAAAGCCACCGTAGACCAGGCAAAGCTCGGGACCAATTTCATGGCTATCCATACAGGGATAAACCTGTTCACGGTGGAGCGGTTAAAGAACCATGGACGCTACGGCGGATTGTGTTCAAGGGGCGGCGCATTCATGACAGCCTGGATGATTCACAATGAGAAAGAGAACCCGCTGTACAGTGAGTTCGATTACCTGCTTGAGATAATGAAAGAGCATGAGGTTACGCTCTCCACGGGTAACGGTATGCGCGCGGGGGCAGTGCATGATGCTACCGACCGGGCCCAAATACAGGAACTGGTCATAAACTCTGAACTGGCTGACAAGGCCCATGAGGCTGGTGTGCAGGCTATTGTGGAAGGTCCGGGACATGTGCCTATTGATGAGATAAAGACCAATGTGACGTTGATGAAGCGGATGAGCGGAGATAAGCCGTTCTATATGCTGGGGCCGCTGGTTACTGATATAGCGCCCGGGTATGACCATATCGTGACCGCTATCGGTGCTTCCATATCAAGTGCTGCAGGGTGCGATTTCTTGTGCTATGTTACACCTGCAGAACACCTGGCGCTACCAAATGTGGAGGATGTGAGGACCGGGGTCATCACATCAAGGATAGCTGCCCATATAGGTGATATGGTAAAGCTGGGTAAGCGTGATCAGGACCTGGCAATGGGCCGGGCACGGCGTGACCTGGATTGGGAGAAGATGTACTCTCTGGCCATTGACCCTGAGCATGCCAAGTATATCAGGGACAGCCGGGCGCCAGATGACACTGATGCCTGTACCATGTGCGGGGATTTCTGTGCGCATAAGATTGTGCGAGAAAATTTAAATCTGGCGAAATAAAAGGGTCCTTTTAGGAGCCATCCTGTCCAGATGGCTCTGCCCCCCAGTCTTCACTGTATTTTTTAAATGCCGTCTTTTGCACAGGAAGCTCCAGATTGTTAGTTTATGCTAATACATGACTTTCGGATAAATCAATTTTCTCGCCATCCTAAATGCCACAATCTTTATATAGAATATATACATATTCTATATTAAATGTCAGAAGAAGAAAGAGTATGTGAAATTCTAAACGCCATCCAAAATATCAAAGACTCAAAACTAGCTATCACAAAATATTTTGAACAGAATTCTGTCCCCTTTTCTCGAGAACAATACTATCGCTATTGTCGGACTCTTCAGAAATCGGGTGAAGACGGACTTCACGACAAGAGAAAAGATGGAAATTACACTAAACTGACAGAACGGATAAAAGATTACATAGTATCCACTGTCAAAGAAAATCAAAGCATATCCTCACCTCAACTACAAAGCAAGATTCTAAACCAGTTCGATGTGAAAATATCAGAATCCTGTTTGAATACCTTCAGGGCATCCGTCTCTTTAACAAGAATAGCCACACCCAAAGAAGAGAAATACAAATACCAGAAATCCGGTGGAGGCGAGATTCTCACATGTTTAGCCTTCATCACTGGCATTATCGAGATATACACCAGAACAATACTTGAACGAGTAAACGAGATTCGGCAATCTCCATTATTCGAGCAGAATAAAAATCTCGGCGAAGATCATCCAGACATCCGCTCGCGTGGGAAATTTACCACAGAGTACAACCAGTTGAAATCGGTACGAGAAAACCGTTTCAAATCAATCGATGAAAAAATTCAGTGGAAGGGTGCAAGATATTGGTCACGATGCTGAAAATGTTGCATTTTTACATTGCCTCATAGAAAGTTCCAAAGACCCGCTTGGAAAAATATTCTACTGGTATGACAAGAACAAGAATGAGGTTGACATCGTAATGAGCTATCAGTCAAAACTGGTCCCGATTGAAGTGAAATACAGGAATTCCATTGGCATGAAAGATCTAAAGGGGCTGGTTAATTTTTGTAAGAATTATGGAATACAAAGTGCATTTGTGGTAACCAAATCCATGCTTGAAGAAAAGTATGTTGATGATGTGAAAATAACATTTATCCCATTGTGGCTGTTTTTGCTTGCATATTAGTATGGCTCATAAAACTTAATAAACTATTATAACAAAACCCAATGTTAATGAAAACACAACAGCTTCCCCCTGACCTTCAACCCATCATCGATTTCCACGGCCACTTCTGCCCCGGCCTGGTGCTGGGATACCGAGCTGCCAAAGCCGGGATGCAGCGGATACATGCCATGCGCTCAGAAGATGAGGAACTGGTGGCTATTGTAGAGAACAATTCCTGTGCAGTGGATGCTATTCAGTTCATGACCGGATGCACATTCGGTAAGGGCAATTTCTTTTTCAGGGACTTCGGCAAGCATGTTTACATGCTGGCACTTCGCCCCCATGGCCGGGGAGTGCGGGTAAGCCTGAAAGGAGATGTGTTCAAAGAGGAAGGACGGGATGAACGCATTGAGCAAATATTGAGCATGGATGAGCATGAGTTGTTCGACATACAGGACATTACTGTTGAACTGCCACAGAAGGCCAGGATTCATGAATCTGTCCCCTGTTCCAGATGCGGAGAGCCTGTGATGGAGACAAGGATTGAGAAAAAAGATGGAAAAAGCTACTGCATCCCATGTTTTAATGAATTGTGACAAAAGTATAATGAAGGGAGAGAGGAATATAGACCGCTCAATATTGTTACAGAATAAATGATAATGGATGTTTTACTATGGTATATGATGTAATCATAATCGGCGGCGGTCCTGCTGGACTTTCAGCAGGCATATATGCCAAACGCGCAATGATGAATACCCTGCTTATTGAAAAACTTGGAGTGGGCGGGCAGAT
This sequence comes from Candidatus Methanocomedens sp., assembly GCA_013374385.1. GTDB lineage: Archaea > Halobacteriota > Methanosarcinia > Methanosarcinales > Methanocomedenaceae > Methanocomedens_B. The sequence goes on from QBUR01000120.1 coordinate 3,482, forward strand.
AATGAAAACCCACCTGATCGAGAATTATCCGGGCTTCCCTGAGGTCAGCGGTATGGATCTGATGCAGAAGATGGAAGAGCATGTGAAAAAGTTCGACCTTGATATCAAATTTTCCGATGTCCAGCAAATCAAAGATGGGGGCGACGTCAAAACTGTAGTTACCTCTGAGGGTGAGTTCGAAACCAAATCCGTGATTATTGCCACAGGCACTAATCCCAAGAAACTGGGCGTACCCGGTGAAACAAAATTCACAGGCAAGGGCGTGTCCACATGCGCTACATGCGATGGATTCTTTTTCACAGGCAAGGACGTGGCACTGGTAGGCGGTGGCGACAGCGCCATTGTTGAAGCCATCTTCCTTACAAAAATGGTCAACAAGGTGTATGTAATTCACCGCAGGGATGAATTGAGGGCTGAAAAAATAAACCAGGAAAGGGCATTTAAGAACCCGAAGATAGAGTTTGTCTGGAACTCAAATCTGCAGTCCATCGAAGGTACTGACACTGTTGAAAAGATAGTGGTCCAAAACAAGCTCACCGGAGAGACTACAGAGATACAGGTAGGGGGCGTGTTCATGTATGTAGGTATTGAACCTGGTACTGATTTTATAGATGCCGACAAGGATGAGGCTGGTTTCCTTATTACAGGCGCTGACCTGTCCACTTCCATACCAGGTATCTTTGCAGCCGGGGACTGCCGCACCACGCTGCTGCGCCAGGTAGCCACGGCCGTTGGTGACGGTGCACTGGCTGCGGTGTCGACTGAGCGCTATATTGCACACCTTGAATGACATGAAGCAGCAAGACCGGTTGCTTGAGATTATCAGGCTGCTCAAGGCAGAATATCCAATCTCCAGGACTGCACTGAATTATGCTGCACCTTGGCAATTATTGATTGCCACCATCCTCTCTGCCCAGTGTACTGACAAAAGAGTGAACATTGTGACGGAAAAACTTTTCAGGAAATATCAAAGCCTGGAAGATATTGCCGGTGCCGACATTGCTGAACTGGAGCAGGATATCAAATCCACAGGCTTTTACCGGCAGAAGGCAAAAAATATTCTAAACGGCAGCAAGACCCTGCTGAATGATTTTGAAGGTGTAGTTCCCCACAGCATGGAAGAACTTATCACATTACCTGGGGTGGCTCGAAAGACCGCCAATGTTGTACTGTCCAGTGCATACGGCATAACCGAAGGCATTGCAGTTGATACTCATGTGAAGCGGCTGTCCTTCAGGCTGGGACTGACCGAGCATACCAACCCCAATAAGATTGAGCAGGACCTGATGGAACTTGCCCCGCGGGAGGAGTGGAACGACCTGTCTATGAGGCTCATACTGCACGGGCGCAATGTGTGCAATGCCCGCAAACCGAAGCATGATAACTGCATACTGGAGCATCTTTGCCAGAGGAAGGGAATAGAATGAGCAAGGATGATTATCAGAATAAGCGGGATTTTACGGCAACTGATAACCCTGGTGAACCTGATGAACCTGGTGAAACTAAAAGCATGGCTGAAGACATAACTCCAGGGAATATTTATGTCATTCAGGAACATGATTCAAAAAAACTGCACTACGACCTGCGGCTCCAGTTCGGGGGTGTGCTGCGAAGTTGGGCAGTGCCAAAGGAACCGCCCACAGAGGCGGGCGTGAAAAGGCTGGCCATACCTACCGAAGACCATCCCCTGGCGTATGCAGGGTTCGAGGGTGAGATTCCTGAGGGGCACTATGGTGCCGGTACGGTGAAGATATGGGATAAAGGGACCTTCGAGCCTCTTGAAGTGGATGAGGAGCGGGGCAGGATCATCTTCAGGATTAAGGGGGAGCGACTGAGTGGTGTGTACTGTCTTATTAGGACCAGGGGCAGGGGTGGCGAGGGGCAGTGGCTGGAGTGGGATGTTAGGAATGGGCTGGGGTTTTTTTGGAGAAGGTATGGGGTGGAGCAGGGTTTGGATGAGAAAATGAAATGATTGGAAGTATCAATCTGGCGCAGGTCAAAATTGTTTGCAAGTTATTTATGCAAGCATCTTTAAGGCTGATGCAGGGAATTTCCTTACTTATGATATGGTAGGGGTGTCTGTAGGTATTCGGTTGCATCCCTGGACGTAGTTGAGGAATATATTCCAGTTCAATGAACACATAGGTGTTGAGTGAAATATTCCCTGAAAATCGGTAGGATTTTTTTAGTTCCTGCGTGAACTTAGGTAATGCATAAGTTAAATCTGCCAACACAGCGCCTGTCTCGACAGAAGCCAGTTGATCTTTATCTCCTAATAAAATAAGTCTCGCATTTTGCTTTAATGCACTAACTAACTTGCTCATCAACGGCAAATCAATCATCGAAACCTCATCTACAACGACAATATCAAAGGGCAAAGGTGACTCGGCATTATAC
>QBUR01000119.1:0-4345 GCA_013374385.1 Candidatus Methanocomedens sp.
CTGTGCCATATAAATATCTTTCCATTCCAGTAAAAATAATGGGTATGTATGACTAGAATTGTTTATATATCTAATTTGAATGCGAAATAGTTATGAATATAGTCCCACAATTGCACATGTGTGAGTAATATTGACCGATTCATAAGAAAGTCCGTTGTTGATATCAATCCCTGTATCCATGGGGGCAAGGTAGCGGAAAATATTGAACTCAGCGGACATGAATTATTGGATTTCAGTGCCAATCTCAACCCAATGGGCCCTTATGAGATGGATACAATCAGGGAAATTATTGGTAGAGCGCTGGAAATTATTGATAATTATCCTGATAACAGATATGTAGAATTTAAAAACTCTGCAGCCGCCTTTGCGGGTGTAAAACCTGAAAACATTATTCCGACGAACGGTTCCTCTGAGCTTATTAGACTCATAGCAGAGACCATACTGGAGTATGGAGATATTGTACTGCTGCCCCAGCCCACTTTTGGTGAATACGAACTGAGTATCAAACTTATGGGAGCGACATCTGAAAATATTGAGTATAGGGAAATGTATCAGGGTAATGGGGAAATCGACGAGGGACTGCTTTCAAGGTCAAAGGTAGTGTTCATCTGCAACCCAAATAATCCCACAGGCACTCTTATTGCCGGGTCAGACCTGGCAAGATTAGCACAGAAATGCCAGCAAAACGAGACATTCCTTGTGGTGGATGAAGCATTTATTGAATTATCAGACCCTGCACAGAGTATAGCAGGGCTGGTGGACAACAATCCATTTGTGATAGTAATGCGGTCGATGACTAAGGTATTTGCCATACCCGGGATGAGGATCGGATACGGGATTGCACACAGGGATTTGGCTGCAAGGATGGAGAATATCCGGATTCCCTGGAACGTTGGGACTATACCGGATATAGTGGGTTCATGGTTACTTGATACCCATACAAAGTACCCCTCATATCTTGAGCGAACAAGGCAATTGATAAAAAAGGAGCGCATCTGGCTTACCCAGCGGCTGTCCCTCATAAGAGGATTTTATCCCGTAACGAGCAGCACTAATTTCATATTAATAAAAATACGGGAATTCGGAATGGATTCCGGAGAACTCACCGAGCGCATGCGGCATCAGGATATCCTGATAAGAGATTGTGCTTCGTTTAGGCGGATGGGGCATGATTACATCAGGGTGGCAGTTCGGACCCGTGAAGAGAACCAGCGTCTGGTAGATGCCCTAGGTGAATCAGTAGCCCAGTGGGGCAGGGAACTTGCCGAGAAGAATATTGATGAAGCGATACACCAGGGTACGATTGCAAGCAGGACTAATTGTGAATATTATCCATGCCATTTCGAGGGTCAGGATTGCACATTTTGTTTTTGCCCCTTTTATCCATGTCTGGATGAGAGGACTGGCGGACATATGGTAGAGCGGCAGACCGGAGGGGAAGTTTGGAGTTGTGCTGACTGTGATATGGTCCACCGGGCTGAGGTTGCAAATTCCATACTTGAAGCTCTGATGGCGTGTGAAGACAGACCCGGTGACCTCAAGCATATCTGGAAACAAGTGATTGAACCATTGTTGTGAACATGTTATTCTCAGTCTTTTCCCCTGGTCTTGAAGTGCTGTTTCTGGCATTTGCTATGGATATTTTGTTCGGGGAACCACCCGGTGCTGTACATCCTGTGGTCTGGATGGGGCGCGGCATCAAGTATCTTAAGGGTTTGCCAGTACAAAACCGCAGTGTCCTGGGAATCCTAATAGTAGTGGTCATGACGGGAGCGTCACTGCTGGCAGGAATTTTGATAATGCTGGGCGCATCTTTAATCCATGAAACGGCAGCACTGCTGGTAATGGCATATTTCCTAAAATCCACTTTTTCCATAAGGATGTTGTTGACCACATCACGCGGTATCATGGAACGGATGCACTCTGGTGACATAAATGAAGCACAAGAAGCACTCAGGGCGCTGGTCAGCCGGGACACCACCCAGCTGGAAGAACATCAGGTCGCTTCGGGAGTGATTGAATCCATTTCAGAGAACTTTGTAGATGGCATCCTGTCACCGATATTGTTCTATATAATACTAGGACTGCCTGGCGCACTGGCGTACAAGGCTGTCAATACCCTGGATTCCATGGTGGGATACAGGAATAAGGAATTCATTGAACTGGGACGCCCATCAGCCAGGTTGGACGATATGTTGAACTGGATACCTGCCAGACTGTCCTTATTGTTCATTGGTGCCGCCGCACTGATTACGGGTAGCTACAAAGGTGCCGTGATTATATGCTTACGTGATAACAACTTGACCCCGTCACCTAATTCAGGCTGGTCCATGGCTGCAGCGGCCGGGGCACTGGGGGTCAAACTGGAAAAGCCAGGACATTATGTACTTGGTAAAGAGTTCAGGAAACCTGAGGCGGTAGATATCGAACGGGCCGCCAAGTTAGTGGGTACGGCTACCCTTATGTTGTTTGCATGGGCAATTGGAGTATTATATTTATCGCATGTAAACATCTTAATGTAGTTAACAGGACTCGGAGTGATTACAATGAAACTTTCAGACAGCCCTTTAGCAGAGAAAAGTGACAAGCCGACACAGATAGATTTGCGATTTGAGTATGACATAAGAGATATATTGGCAAAGATGGGACTATCTGAGGATGTGCTACTGGCGGCTGCTATGGAATTGTATGTACCTCATCCGGGGATTGAGACTAAAGAGCTGGCAGAAGAGGTGTTCAAATGTGAACTGGATATTGCCCTTAGCGACCCCAACTTGTGTATCCTGATTTATGCGGGCATCCAGCTGGAGCGGGCAGGTGAGGCTGGTGAACTTCCAAACCTGAGCAAAGATTCTTATGAGCGGGACCTGACCTTCCTTGTATGTGACGAAGTGCTGGGTATGAGTATCTCCACCTATATCGCCGGGCACAAAGGTATGTTCGAGTATGTCAGATTCGATAAACTCAAACCCGGGGTAATCAAGGAACTGGGGCCGTTCATGGACGATGTTGTCGCCGGGCTTATCGGCGGTGTATCTTCCAGTATGTATACCAGGGGTGGGATTTGAAATTGCTGGAAGGACTGCTGGGAGCTATTGGATTCCTGACCACTTTGCCCGCAGGCAGGTCGTACAGGCTTGAACAATTCCAGCAGCGGACATACCTGTCAAGTGTTGTAGGCATTATTATAGGTCTTATTTTACTTGCAGTGGCCACCTTACTGGCTGTCCTGATACCCGGCCAACCTGGAATTATTGCATTGGTTGTAATTGTATCTATCTATATACTGACAGGTTTTCACCATCTTGATGCCATATCTGATTTTGGGGATGGCATTGCAGCCCACGGGAACGCTGAGAAGAAGGTCAGTGCGATGAAGGACGTGGCACTGGGTACGGGTGGTGTGGCATTTGTGATATTTTATGTTCTTTCATTGTTCGTTGTCATACAGGCTATTGGGGATATGCAAGGCGATGGGTTCTGGTGGTTTGGCCTGGGCACGGCGTTGCTTAGTGCCGAGGTGATATCCAAGCATTCCATGCTTACGGCGGCCAGGTTTGGAAAACCTTTGTACCAGGGAATGGGGTCTATGATATCTGATTATACAGGACCTAAGCAGTTTATCATAAGTCTGCTTATATCGGCAGTGGTTTGCACGGCTGCAATTGGCGTTGCAGGACTTGGTGCTTTGTTGATGGGGATTTTAGCGTCGGTTGGGGTGGTAGTGGTATCGAACCGACATTTTGGTGGTATTAATGGTGATTGCCTTGGCACTGCTCATGAGGTGGGGCGTCTGGCTGCTCTGGCTACAATTTTCTTATTTTATGCAGGGGGTATGGTAGTTTGGATGCCATATTGATGGCGGGAGGGCGGGGCAGCAGGATGAAGCTGCCAATTGAAAAGCCTTTACTGGAGATCAATGGCAGGAAATTGATTGAATATGCCATGGATGCGCTTGAGTGTTCCAAATATGTGGAAAAGATCTATATTGCTGCATCCAACAATGGCCCTGATACTGTAAAATGGCTTGAGGGTTGTGCCAGGGATGTCATTGTGATAAATACCGCCGGAGATGGGTATGTGTCTGATATGGTGGATGCTATTAGAAAGGCCGGTATCAGAGGTCCGGTGCTTATAGTCATGGCCGACTTGCCCCTGATAACTCCTGAACTGCTGGATGAGGTGATAATATTATACAATGAGGTTCCTCAGCCCGCTCTTTCTGTTTATAACCTGCTGTCGGTATGCAGGAGCAAGGGACTGCGTCCGGATACCGTGTTCAACAAGGATGGACGGTTGATTGTGCCTTCTGGTATAAACATACTTGATGCGGATAATATACATG
>QBUR01000119.1:4363-5880 GCA_013374385.1 Candidatus Methanocomedens sp.
TTATATATTGAACAATCACAAGATTGCTGTGAATGTGAATACGGTTGAGGATCTTGAGATATGCTCAAGATTGATGGGGAAGGAATGATATTGGATGTTAAGTGATAATGTTTCTGTGAATACGCTCAGATTGCTTATGGGGCAGACTGACGTTAATGCTGGCAGTGTTTCTGGGGAGATATTATTACTGGCAAAGGCTATTGATGACCCGTATAGTCTGCTGTATCTCATTGAGGAACTCAATGCTATTGAGATTAAGGATGAGGAAATGGTCCGGTTTGCCTTGGTGCGCGTACAGATTGATTCTGAATTGAGGATGAACGAGGACATACAGATGCATCAACGTCGCAGGTTTGTAGCCCATGTCATGGAAAAGTTGCTGTTTGGAGAGGTGTTGATAGAGATGGGCGCACCCTTAGAAGAGATATAAATGGGGTGTAGGGTCGTAGATCAAGTCTAAGGTTTGCGTTTTATCGTATAGATCAATTTTTTAGATTTGTGATAATAGAGGGTTTTTTTTCAAACTGTAGGCTTTTGGAATGCCAATTACCACAACAGTTATATACCAACCTACCAATGGAAGGGAGCGCTCAAATGGGCAGGAACACCCTGCTCAGAGTGATTATGTGTTGCCGACCCGAAAATAAAACTTCGGTTTTGGCTTGGTAGTAAACAACCTTAAATACTACCTGAATCATATAAGTAACTTCCACAATCTGCGTGAAAACGCATGTGGACGCTGACTGCAATATCCATTGCATTCAATGTATCACCTCCTAATATTCATTGCCGAGGTCATTACCCGGCGTCGACCCGGATTTTGGGAATAGTCCCGAAAGTGAAGGGTTGCTCTCCGACCTTGGCACAATCATATATGGAGACGAGAAGGCAATTTTTCGTCCGACGTTAGTATTGGCAGTTCGGTTAATTCTGATCGGTGGTGTATATAAATACATTATCGGGAATTAATTGGACAATATACCAAAACCCTAATAATTCCGATAACGAAATACTTCCAATATGTGTGTGATTAACAATTCTGGTTGATCCTGCCAGAGGTTACTGCTATCGGGGTTCGACTAAGCCATGCGAGTCAAATGTTCTTCGTGAACATGGCGAACTGCTCAGTAACACGTGGACAACTTACCCTTAGGACTGGAATAACCCCGGGAAACTGGGGATAATACCGGATAAATCATAGATGCTGGAATGCTTTATGGTTGAAAGCTCCGGCGCCTAAGGATAGGTCTGCGGTCTATCAGGTAGTAGTGGGTGTAACGTACCTACTAGCCGACGACGGATACGGGTTGTGAGAGCAAGAGCCCGGAGATGGATTCTGAGACACGAATCCAGGCCCTACGGGGTGCAGCAGGCGCGAACACTTTACAATGCGGGAAACCGCGATAAGGGAACCCCGAGTGCCAGCATCAAATGTTGGCTGTCCAGATGATTAAAACTCATTTGTTAGCAAGGGCCGGGCAAGACCGGTGCCAGCCGCCGCGGTAACACCGGCGGCC
>QBUR01000118.1 GCA_013374385.1 Candidatus Methanocomedens sp.
ATTTGGATACATTATAGGGTTGACTTGACACTAGTTCATTTGAGTGATCTGGTATGTCCGGTGATTGAAATTAAAAATCATAAAGAGGGATTATTATTAGACTCAAAAGGAAGAAAACCGTGTCCAGACGAATACTGACGAAAGATGATTCTGCAGAAGAACAACAGGCTTCACTGGATGATGTGAAAAATACTGACGAAGAGGTCGTTGAAACTGAAGAAATAAAAGCGGCCGATACAATTAAAACAGAAACCCCTGTATTACATGAAATTACAGAAACTGGTGAATTAATACTACCAGGGGATATGATAGGTACAGGCGAAGAGTTCATATCAGGTAAAAACACCTTCAAACATGGAGGAAATATCTATTCCACAGCCACTGGTATGGTAAATATTAACCAGAAGTCACGTAACATTTCGGTTGTTCCAAAGACCAATGTGCCGCCAAAACTCGAGATGGGAGATGTGGTCATCGGGCGTGTGAACGATCTGAGAAGCTCTGTTGCGCTGGTAGAAATTGCAAAGATAGAAGGTAAAGGCGAGCGCGAGATCGTTAATCTTCAACAGGCTGCGGTCCACATATCCAATCTGAAGGATGGATATGTAAAAAATATTACTGATGAGATGAGTCCCTTTGATATCATCAAGGCTAAGGTCATTGACTTAAGAAGTATGAGACTTTCCACTGCTGGCAAGGACCTGGGCGTTATAAAGGCATATTGTTCTAAATGTAACGTGGACCTGATCAAACCTTCAGAGGATGGAAATAAAGGTTTCATGTTGAAATGCCCGGTATGTGGGAAAATGGAATCTCGAAAAGTATCCACCGAATATGGTAATTATACTGCTTAGAGGTGTATGAACATGGACTTAAAGGTTATAGAAAAGAGTGATACTCAAATACTTGTTGAGATTGGGGGTGAGAGTCACACATTGCTAAATACTCTGAAGTCATCGCTACTGGACGACCCCAGAGTGGAAGTGGCTACTTACGATATCAAACATCCTACTATCAGTGACCCTGTGCTTTTCGTAAAAACAGATGGGGTTGATCCTATAGTTGCTATTACGGAAGCATCTGAACGGCTCATTGAAGTATATGAAGAGTTCAAGACTGTTTTCAGTGAGAAGGCCAGTATTTAGGTCATGCACATCAAACCAGAGATAAGAATTCTGGGTATCGATGATTCGTCACTGCACAGTGAGCCGGTGATGATAGTGGGTGCCATGTTCAGGGGCGGGGACTGGTTGGATGGTGTTTTACGCTCCAATATTACAAAGGATGGTACTGATGCCACTGAAGTTATCATCAGGATGGTGACCGGCAGCAAGCATTTCGGACAGGTCAGGGTTCTGATGTTCGATGGTGTGACATATGCCGGTTTTAATGTGGTTGATATCAAAGCGGTCTATGAGGAAACAGGTATTGGGTGTATCGTGGTTATGAGGGACTGCCCTGATTTTGACCGGATACGTGCCGCTTTGAAACATCTGCCCGACCCGGATATACGATGGGAAATGATTAAACGGACCGGTGAGATACACAAGGTGATAAGCCGTGAGGGTGAAAACCCCATCTTCATCCAGCACTGCGGTATCGACCTGGAAGATGCCAGGGATATTGTGCAACTTTCCTCAACCCACAGCAATGTACCCGAACCGTTGAGGGTAGCGCACCTGATTGCGACGGGTATCGTGTGTGGAGAGTCCACTGGTAAGGCGTGATTACACCTTACACCTTGCAATTAACACCGTATACTTAACACCGTATACTTAACACCGTATACTTAACACCGTATACTTAACACTCCTCCATTCCAAATCTTTATCCTGTCCGCACCCAAAACTACTTTTATGCTCACATTCATTGGCATCGGACTTTATGACGAAAAAGACATATCAGTAAAAGGCCTGGAAGCAGTTCGCCGGGCCGACCATGTGTACGCCGAATTCTACACTTCGATACTTATGGGAACCAGCCCTGAAAAGCTGGAAGCATTCTACAAACGGGAAATTACTATCCTTGATCGGGAGGACGTGGAGCAACAGCCTGATTGGCTACAGCGCGCTATTACCGAGGATGTGGTATTTTTAACAGGCGGAGATGCCATGGTCAGCACCACCCACGTAGACCTGCGCATGCGTGCCCAGGATATGGATATTGAAACACACATCATACATGGCTCATCGATCGTGAGTGCAGTCCCTGGCCTGACCGGACTGCAGAACTACCGCCTCGGCAAATCCGCAACCATCCCTCATCCTTATACCCATAAGGGCAGGAACATTATCTCGCACACCCCGTACGATACCATCAAATCCAATCTGGAAGCCGATATGCATACCCTGATATTCCTGGACATAGACCCTGAAAAAGGATACATGACCATCAACCGTGGCTGTGAACTCCTTCTGGAAATAGACTCACAGGAAGGGAAACTTGACCTGGCCGGACGCCTGGGTGTGGGTGTGGCCAGGGCAGGTTCGCCTGAACCCGTGGTAAAGGCCCTGCCTTTGGGTGAACTGGCTGACTTCGATTTCGGTGGTCCATTGCAAATAATGGTTGTGCCGGCAGACCTTCATTTCATGGAAGCTGAGGCATTGGTAAAACTGGCAGGAGCGCCGGGTGGGATACTGGATACTGCCAAGTAAGTGCAGGCTTATGTTGAGGTTTCAGTACTTTACACGTCTAGTTCGCCTTTTTCGCCCCTCTTATCTCCTTCACGGGCCTCGACATTGTATTCGTGTCCCATCACACCTTCTTTCATGATTATCACGTAATCTGCAGAATTCTTGAGCCCGATAGACATCCCTGGTTCAGCACCGAACAGGATGGTCTCCATACCGTGTTCATTGGCCTTGTTAAGCAATGGTTTGAAATCTGCATCCCTGGTTACCAATGCAATGGTGTCGATACCAGGATTAAATACCATTTCCATTCCTTCCACAGAAAGCCTGACATCCACATCACTGCTGCAGATGATAGGTTCCAAGCCCTGGGTCTCAATGGCTTCAACTAATTTTTCTGGCGCATATTGATTCAGGAATACCCTGCCTATCTTTATAGTACCGTAATCCTTGAGCACATCCCGTATCCCTTCAAGATCTATCTGGAATTCCTTGCGGAGCATATTGGGGCCGTCAACTAGCAGGGCAATTTTACGTCTCCCCTTCTCCTGCTTTGAACCAAGATAATTACGAATAGCTCCAAAACCACTCTTCATAGGTTTCATTTTCGTTCCCCTTACAAACCAAATGTGACACAAGGTCATAAATATACTATATCGAACACTATTATTAAACACAGGTAAGTAAAGAACTTTACTATTTTTTCTAATGCTTAATCAGGTCGAATACCCAGCGGCTTACCCCGGGTGCTACATTCCCACACCTGCGATAGAACTCCACTTCCAGGCTGTTACGTTCGTACTCTTCCACCAGACCCGGAATCTGGTGCGGCTTCTTGAAGGTATAGAAATGCATAATGCCGCCCTTCCTTATCATCCCCGCAATATCCCACAAAAACTGGTCCATTCCGTATGGTGTAGGTATTATTGCCCTGTCAAATCCTGCTTTAAGCATTTGCGGGATACATTTTGCATCACCCTGGATTATGGATATGAATTTCTCAACGTGGTTCAGCCTCACATTGCCGGCCAGCCACTGACAAGCCATTGGATTATTGTCCACTGCTGTGACCATAGCCCCACGTACTGCTGCCGGAATGACAAAAGGACCCACACCGCTAAAGGGTACCAGCACATGCTCATCGGGTCTTACTTTTGATGCAACACGGAATCTCTCATACGAAAGATGAGTATTGAAGAACACCGTCTTCACATCCAGGCGGTAAAGATGCCCGTATTCCCTGTGCAGAGTAATAGTTTCGCTGCCAAATAGTGTTTCGTAACCGCCCAGACGTGCTTCCCCTTCCAGCATACCCACCTTGTTTAACACTGTTTTGATGTTCTTTCGCTGCTCAGTTATTGTTTTTGCAATGATATGTCTGTATGCCTGCAATTGATGCGGGATGACGATGACTGCCACATCTCCTATTACCTCATATCTGTTGGGAACCAGATGCAACAGCGACTCAGGAACTGCGTCTTTTTCCCGAATTTTATTCCTGAGCATCATATCAAGCAAACCTGTATCCTGGCTGCATATAAAGTTCTTATTATTTGTCTCATACAAATGATTTTATTATTATAAAGCATAGGGAAGTGCGATGAAAATATCAGATGAGATACGCAAAGAGCTTAAATTTGATGATAAGGGGCTTATTACTGCAATAGCCCAGGATTATCAGACCAACGAGATATTAATGCTTGCCTTCATGAACCTTGAAGCCCTGGAAAAGACTGTGGATACCGGTAAGGCACATTACTACAGTCGCAGCCGGAGTAAGCAATGGCTAAAAGGCGAGAGTTCGGGACATGTCCAGGTGGTACATGAAATGTACATTGACTGCGATGCCGATGCTGTGTTGATGAAAGTTGAGCAATTAGGTGGAGGAGCTTGCCATATGGGCTATAGGTCATGTTTCTACCGCACACTTGAAGGTGACGTGGTCGGCGATAAGGTATTCAATCCTGAGGATGTATACTAAATACATGCCAGCACCCAAACATTGGACATGGTCAACCATGCATTTTAACGCTGTTAATATTAACAATGATTTTATAATATCAGTGACTACACTATAATTGGAGGGTTCCCATGATTCACTATTGCAAGTTATGTGAAGGTAGAATGAATTTGTTCAGGTACCCAACCGGAAAACGATATGACCATCTTGGCCGGAAACTGGTTATCTACAAATGTGTAGAATGCGGACAGGAAGAGCAGTTCGCAGAATAAAACCTGAATTTTTAAAAAAACAAATAAAACGGACAGCGTGTATTAAAATCGCTGCCCTTTTATGAATTAATTGCACTTAAAATACTTGATAGACCTCTTCGTGAGGATGTACTACAATGCCATTGGTGGTGATATCGTAAGGATGGATTTTCTTGCTGTGGTCTGAACCACGCATTTTATAAATCTCCATGCTGCGTACTCTTACATTTTCCATTCTCTTATAGTATAGGGCTATGGTGCCGTCGGTCACAAAATTCTCTACACCGAAACGGCTTGGATGGTCATCATCCACTATTTCAGATGTCATTAATGAGGTCAGTCCCAGGATTTCAAGGGTGGTGGACAGTTTCAAAAGTTCAACACGTATCTTTGCCGGATCCTGGAGATAAAATCCAATGGAAGTGGTTGAATCCACCACTGCCCTCTTGGCATCAATTTCTTCCTGGATCATTATGATCTGGTCCATCATTGAACGCATATCAAAAGGACGAACATCAACGTATTTCTCCTGGGAAGGTATACCAATTTTTGTTGAGGCAGCATCAATGATGGCAAGACGCCCTTCATCTTCAAGTTTCTTGAAATCCCAGCCAAATATCAATGCATTTTCCCTGATCTGTTCGGGTCGTTCCTCTGTTGCCACAAATATGCCGTTCTCCCCATACTTGGTTATTCCATTGTACAGGAACTGAAGAGTGAAAATAGTCTTTCCTGCACCTGATGTACCTGATATCAGATATGTACGATCTCTCAAAAACCCGCCATTGCACAGTTCGTCAAAACCTTCTACCCCAGTCGGAACGCGTGCATCCGGGTCGCTTAAATTAGTTACATGGCCTTCCATTATGAATCTTCCTTGAATTTTTTTTTGCTAATATTGAACACTTATATGCTTATTAACACATCATGAGTATGATTATTTAATACAATTAGTTATTGCATCTATTTAATATTTTATATTGCACGTGTTGAATAATATCATCTTTGGCTTCTGCTTACA
>QBUR01000117.1 GCA_013374385.1 Candidatus Methanocomedens sp.
GCATTTAGGATGGCGAGAAAATTGATTTATCCGAAAGTCATGTTATAGAATTTTCGCATCTAATAAATAATTATGCTTTGATTATAATGAATAATTAATTAACTAACTAATCATATAATAAATACACTACCAATCCACGAAACGAGCAGGAATCTATAATGATATTCCATGATGAAAAACATCAGGGAATCAGGCAGTTGAACAAGTTAATCTGGAATATGTAGGCAGGGATTTAAGTGCACAGTATCAATGAGCAGTTCAGGGACTGGATAATATCCAAACGGCGTGAGTTCCACAGGATACCTGAGATAAGTTTTGCAGAGTTCAGGACCCAGGAAAAAGTTATAGAGATATTGAAAGACCTTGGGCTAAAAGGAAGACCAATTGCAAACACCGGGGTTATAGCCACTATTCAGGGGAACGGTCTGGGTAGTACCATTGCACTCCGTTCCGATATGGATGGACTTGAGGTTACTGAAGAGGTTACGTCAATGAACAGGGAATATATTTCACAGCACCCTGGTTTTATGCATGCATGCGGGCATGATGCTCATATGTCTATAGTACTTGGTGCGGCCCGGCTGCTTATCCAGCAGCGTGATAATTTTAGAGGTTCTGTCAGATTGATTTTCCAGCCCGGTGAGGAGCAGCCGCCCGGGGGTGCGATAGAAGTGATAAAAGAAGGCGGGCTGGAGGAAGTTGATGCCATAGTCGGACTTCACGTTTTCAGTAACATCGATTCAGGCGAGATAAAATTCAGAGCCGGGCCGTTCATGGCTACTTCCAATATCATGACAATAAAGATCACGGGCAAAGGCGGGCATCATTTAAGTCCACACCTGTGCATAGACCCCATTTCCATGGCTTCAAGGTTCATCGGATGTATACAGGCTGATATTGAAAAAAGAGTGCTAAAGGACAGGTTCATCTTGGGGTTTGGTAAGTTAGCAGGCGGGTCACAGTTTAACAGGACGCCGGATGAAGTGGAGATACTGGGCAGTTTCCGGACCTTTGACAATAAAGACACGGACATTATCGAGGATACTATCAGGAACACGCTGGATGGTATACTGGACGAATATAAAAATGAGTTATTTCAGGGACTGCCAGTGTATGAACTGGAGATTATGCATGGTTATCCGGTATTGGTAAACGACCCGGTATTTTCCAGACAGGCCATTGCTGTACTCAAAAAGCATTTCCCTATCGTGAGTGAAGACATTGAGCCGTTTTTCGGAGCAGAGGATTTCGCCCATTATCTGGATGAGATGCCTGGTGTGTACATGGGTTTGGGAACAAGGAATGTTGAAAAAGACATCATTGAGGGGAATCATTCCAGCAGGTTCGATATAGATGAGGATATACTTGTCAGGGGGGCTGAGATGTTGACTGTCATCGTGCTGGATTATCTGGACCATACTGATAAATATTTGCCATGAAGAGTATTATGAGAATAGAGAGATTTATTCCCATAAGGGGAACTGAAGTGAAGGAACTGGTTCTCGGAGTGCTTGCTGAGCAGGGATTCGACTTTGACCCTGAAAAGGATTCTGACCTTGATGACATCGGGGGTTATTACCTTGCTGATGGCGGTATGTTCTTCACAGGGATATTGGGGGATGAGATCATAGGCACTGCTGCAGTACGCAGGGTCGGTGCTGAACAATGCGAAATTCGCCGCTTATATATGAAACAAGAGTTCAGGGGCAGGGGGTATGGCAAGCAATTGTTCCAGGACGCCCTGTCATATGCCAGGTCCAATTATCCTGTTGTTACTTTGAAGACCGACAAGTCACTTGGCAGGGCAGTCAGTATATATCTGAAATCCAGATTTTCAGTGATAAGAGTGGACGGAGACACTTTGTTTTTTAAAATGGACATATGAAGTATCTTCTAGTCTAAACACATTTCAAAACCCTTATATCTTAAGGTTGCACATGCAAATTAATTAGTTTATATTGGTAGGTGAATGGATGTTAAGTGTTAATGAAAAAGGACTTGAAATTGCTGAAGAAATGATGGATTGGGCTGAGGAGCTTAAGGTTAAGACCATTGAGCTCAAAAACAATGCACATGTTATCGATTGTGGTGTGAATGTAAGCGGCAGTTACGATGCAGGACTAATGTTTACAGATATCTGCATGGGGGGTTTATGCACTACAGGCATAAGCGTGCATAAGGTGGGAGACATCCCACTGGCGTTTATCGACGTGACAACTGACCACCCGGCTATCTCATGCCTGGGAGCACAGAAAGCAGGCTGGCAGATTAGTGTGGATAAGTATTTTGCCATGGGTTCTGGTCCGGCAAGGGCTCTTTCGATGAAACCAAAGCACACTTATGAAAGGATACAGTATGAGGACGAGTATGACCATACTGTGATAGCCCTGGAATCCAATAAAATTCCTGATGAAAAGGTTATGCAATTCATTGCAGATGCGTGTAATGTGCCTGTAGAGAACACAATCGCCCTGGTATCACCAACAGCCAGTATCGTTGGTTCGGTACAGGTTTCGGGCAGGGTTGTTGAAACTGGAATATTCAAGCTCAATGAACTGGGATTCGATACTACTCAGATTGTGAGCGGTACCGGTACTGCACCTATTGCACCGGTTGTCAAGGATGACCTGAAAGCTATGGGTTGTACTAATGACAGTGTCATATATTATGGTTCAATTGTGCTGACAACAAGAGGATTCGATGAAGAACTGTTTAAGCAAGTTCCATCTTCAACGTCTTCTGATTACGGTAAACCTTTCTTTAAAACATTTAAGGATGCAGGATATGATTTCTACAAGATAGATCCCTACATCTTTGCACCTGCTGAAATGACAGTAAATGACCTGGATACAGGTAAGACCTATCACTCCGGTCACCTGAATGCAGAGGTTCTCACGGAATCATACGGTATAAGCGGGATATAATTCCCGCAATTTTCTTTTTTTATTCAGGATGACAGAACCTGTATTTCTTGGTGAAATATTCAATTCCATTCAGGGTGAGGGTATCTTTACTGGTATGCGCCAGGTATTTGTCAGGTTCCAGGGATGTCCCCTGCAGTGCGGTTACTGTGATACTCCACAGTCCAGACAGGCCACAGCCCCGGTCTGCAAGGTTGAATCGGTTCCGGGCACAGGCGAGTTCAGGGATGTCCCTAACCCGATTGACATGGAGACTCTTGTTGAGATCATCAATGAGCTCTGGTCACCCGCCACACGACATATATCCCTGACCGGGGGCGAACCGCTGGAGCATGCGGAGTTTATTGATGAGATGTCAAGGCGGGTGGATTATCCCTTGTATATTGAGACCAACGGCTGCCTGCCTGATGAAGCACGGAAGGTGCAGAATGTGGTGGATGTGGCGGCATGTGATATCAAGCTGCCAGAACACAATGCCTCGGATGATTACCGGTCGCTGTTGAAGGCAGAACTGGAGACCCTGGGGATATTTTATGAAGCGGGTGCTGTGACCTTTGCCAAATGTGTGTTGACTGACAAGACGTCAGACGATGCCTTGCAGACCATTGCCAGGAGCTTTTCCGATATTGATGAGACTTTGCCACTGATATTACAGCCAGTGACGCCCTGCCCGGGTTTTGAGCCTCCGTTGGGGGGCAGGCTGCTGGAACTGATGGATGTGGCAGGGGAGTATCTTATGGATGTGCGGGCAGTTCCTCAGGTGCATAAAATGATGGGGCAGTTGTGATATCATACCGTAATATCGGTAATGTCGAGCAACTTTAGCCCCAGAACCTTCCACCATACTTTCAGTTCAACAAAATTTAGAATACTCTTCAACCATTAGAGGAGATTGTCGGAAAAGCCTGATTTTCGAATATTTCAGCTTTACTGTATAAACTTGATCGGGCGCAGCATAGTGATTTAGTTTTAACAATATTTCTGGAAGTTTCAATTTAGGCGCTTTTTAGGTACTTTTCCGACAATCTCTAGATATGTAATTGGAACAGTAGGAATTATATTCCTGTTATTTTTTTTGAGCGGCCCAGCCCTATCGGCAATGGGCGGTCCATCCAATGATGGGATGAGTCCACGCACCGAGGGCGGCTGGAGTGCCTCTGAAATGATGATGCAGGGCAGTGAAACACGTCAGGATGTAGGCATGCAAGGCATGGGATTTATGCACAGTGGCGCGGTGATGTACGGCCAGTATATCACCTTCGGGGTGGACAATGTGACCGGAGCTATCACAAGTTACGGTATAGATGGTGTTGAGATATTTGACTCCATCGAAGTCGATGGGTTTGACTTTGACGCTACCGAGGTAAAAGGTGCGGTTACACATGTAACCAATGGCGATGGCACGACGACTATACAGGTGCATGACAACCCGTCTGCGGTGATAACCATACGAAGTGTGGATGATTATACTGTTAACTTCGACCTGGCTGAAGATGTTACAGCGTCCGAAGAAGGCAATATGGTAGTCATCAAAACCACTGATATTGAGATATATATCGTATGCAGTGCCAGGACTTGTGATGTTACCGTGACCGGTGATGTCGTATCCATTAATGCAGCTGGGGACAGTGCCGTAGTAGTGCGGGCTATTCCGGTGAATATGCAGTATTCAGTTGATATGCACAGGTCATTTGCCAGTGAGATGGCCAGGAACCGAGCTGGTGCAGAGGTCTGCCTGGGCGAAGGTGATTCTATTAGTGTAGTGGACTACTCACAGAAAATGCGGGTGCAATTGCAGTCAGTGACAAATGAAAGGATACAACTTCGTGTAAACTGCACTGATCCTGAAGGCAAGATGATGGCTTTCAATCTGGATAACACTTCACTGATACTGCAAGAGATGGACAAGCTCAGGGTATATTATGACGGTGAACTTATGCAGTGTGTTAATGACCCTGATAAGGTGTTCAATGCCACACAGTCCCAGTGTTATATATCCCAGGAGTCAAGAGAGCGGGCCCAGATAATGATGTATATCTCTGAATTCTCTGAGCATACTATCGACATCGTGGTGGAGTCGGAAGATGCCAAGGAAGGGATTGAAGACGGGGCTGGAGATGGTGAAGAAGCAGCGTCAACACCTTCAACAGGAATTCCAGGATTTGGAATCTTTATGGGTATATTTGCCGTAACGCTGAGCTGGATAAAATATCAAAGAGGCATACAGTAAATTAATTTGGTTAAACAAATCAGGCAAGTTAAGTAAAAGTTGAGGAGTTGGGATATTTCCAACTCTAAAACCTGCCTTCGCTAAGGCTTAGATGGTCTTTTTCTATCTCTACGATAGCTGTGAATATTTCTTTAATCCGTTCTTCGGTGGCATCGCCCAGAAACTTGGTATAGTGTTCTATTGCGTTTGCCTCCCGCTGGTGTGACTCTGCCAGGTTGCCCACGTCCTCATTATTGCACATGTCCTTTTCCCTGCTGATGTCTGGTGAGGATATTTTAAGTTCTTTGGCAATTGTGGAAGCGTGTTCGGACTCTACCTTGCCCAGTCTCTTGAACATGGTAGCATCTGCCACATTATCTGAGCGACCGGCGGCACAGAAGTAGAATTCTGCATTACCTACCTCCAGTTTAAGTGCTTCTTCAAGGTTATTGCGCGAAACATCGGTCAAGGTGTATTCAGGAATATCGAAATCCTTTGCCTCTATCAGGTATGGCTGGTGTGCACCGCAGAATGGACAATGTGTAGGCGCTTCATCTCCCAGGTAGCCTTCCTGGCATATCTTGCATTTAAAAACTTTCATATTATTAACCCAGTGTTCATTGCGGTCATAGAAATTAAAGCCTTTCGATAAACATGAATTAAATGTTATTTCCACAAAACCTTAAAGTAATATAA
>QBUR01000116.1 GCA_013374385.1 Candidatus Methanocomedens sp.
ATTATATTCGACTTGTTTGAATATTAGTTAACTGAGCTATCACAGACATAATAGTCACGTTTAAGTCTATTTTCTCTATTGTATCCTCTTAATAATGATATGAGACTACGACCATGACTCCTGAAGAATCCTACGACATAATCGTTATCGGTGCTGGACCCGCTGGCTCAACGGCAGCCATGTATGCGGCCGATCTCGGTGCCAGTGTACTGCTCATTGACAAGAAAAAAGACATCGGCACCCCAATCCAGTGCGGCGGGTTCCTGCCATGTTATGAGGAACTGGAAGAACTGCTGCCCGGTGCCCAACTTCCATCCACGCTTGAGGATATCCCATCCAGTTGTATACATACATCTACCCGTATCCACCGATTCATCGCTCCTAACCTTGACCCAAAGGAGTTCGAAGTGCCTGCAAATGTACTGGACCGGAGCCGGTTCGATAAACATCTGGCACGGGAAGCGGCCGGGGCAGGGGCAGAGTTGATGATAGGAACTCGTGCCGATTCCATTGATGAAAATGGGGTATCAGTCAGGGGGATACATGGTGAATTTGACATTAAGGCAAAGGTCATTATCGGTGCGGACGGTCCTACTTCAATGGTTGCAAAAACGGCAGGTCTGATTGACCGTAGCGACGATATGGGCAAGGCAGTGGCGCTGGAATACGAACTTACCGGAGTTGACATTGACCGGGAAGCAGTAGAGATGTTCTTTGGGCGGGATTATGCCCCCGGCGGCTATGCCTGGATTATCAGCCAGGGCAGTGATACTGCCAATATAGGCGTGGGGATACGGCAGCCACTGTGCGAAAAAGGTGTATCTACCCAGGATTACCTGCACAGGTTCATGTACGAACATCCCAGGGCGGCGCCGATGTTTGAGGGTGCCAGGATTACTGCAGTTATCAGCGGTATCGTGCCAGTGGGAGGTGCTCCGCCCGAAACCGTGAAAGGCAACATAGTGATATGCGGGGATGCGGCAGGTCACCTGATAGCCACTAATGGCGGCGGCATACCTACAGCCATGGTCGGTGGCAAGGTGGCAGGTGAGACCGCTGCCGGGGTAGTATCGGGTAAGTGTAAGTTATCAGAATATGAGAATAGATGGAGAGAGCAGATTGGCCTTGAGATCAAGACTTCGGTGTATGTAAAGAAACTGATGGACGGGTTGATGAGGTCTGACCCCATGATGAGCACAGCCATGAAGATGATAAACCCGGAGCAGATGAAATCTCTGCAGCGGGGACGGCTACCCGATCCAGTGAAAAAGATGTTGAAAAGCCTCAACACCGGGTTGGTGTGAATAACCTTAAGGGTTTACAGGTTATTAATAATTGTAGATTACAGGAGTTACCGAGTGAGATATAGATGAACAAACAGGATCCGGGGACTATCACATACCCTGCACATGGAAATCTGTACCTGAACATTACCAATAGATGTACCTGCAACTGTATATTCTGTATCAAAAATTATAGCGACGGCGTTTATGGTTACAACCTGATGCTGACAAGGGAACCTGAGGTCAGTGAAGTAATAGAGGCGCTGAACAACTATGACCTGTCCGAATTCAATGAAGTGGTGTTCACCGGCCTGGGCGAGCCGTTAACCAGGCTGGATGATGTGCTGGAAATCACACAATGGCTCAAAGCCAGGGGTGTGAGTGTGAGAATAGATACTATCGGACATGCCAAACTCCAGTATCCCAGCAGGGATGTAGCACATGAACTGGCAAAAGCAGGTGTTGACGAGATATCGGTCAGCCTGAATACTCATGATGAAGCCACATATGAACAGCTGGTACAGCCACGGATGTACAAAAATACCTACGGCTCAATGAAGGATTTTGCCAGGGAAATTGTTAAAGAGGGTATCAAGCTCAGGTTTACAGTTCTTAATCTGCCACCTGTGGATATTGAGCAATGCCGCCAGATATCAAAGGAAATTGGGGCCGAGTTCAAGATACGGGGATATGGCGGACCGGCTGTAGATAAATGAATTATTGTGCCTTTTTGTATAATTAATGTAGCAATTTTGCACATTAATGCTGAACTTACCTATTAATGGGAAAGTTTTATATTAGTATTTGGTCAAGCCTCGTATATGCAAGACATACATGAACTGACAATCATATGCGGAATTGACAAGTCTGGAGACATGGAAGATGTTGAAAGTATACGCATCTGTCCAGGGGAAATTGTTGGGATTGTAGGGCCAACCGGGTCGGGCAAAAGCACGCTTATTTCCGATATTGAGCAGCTGTCACAGGGAGATACCCCAAGCCGGCGCAAAATTCTGATAAACGGAGAGGCACCAGGCAGGGATATTCGAACCGACCCCAGGAAAAAACGTATCGCTCAGCTGTCACAGAATATGCATTTCCTTGCTGATATGACGGTGGAAGAGTTCCTCAAAATGCACGCCAAGAGCAGGAACCGCAACTTCGACACCGTGGAAAAGGTAATACGTATTGCAAATACCCTGACCGGGGAATCCATACATCCAGAACACCAGCTAACTATTTTGAGCGGCGGGCAGTCCAGGGCACTTATGGCGGCAGATATTGCGGTCATAAGTGACTCACCCATAGTGCTTATTGATGAGATTGAAAATGCAGGTATAAAAAAGCAGGAAGCCCTGAAACTCCTGGCTTGCGAAGGGAAGATAGTGCTGGTGGTAACCCATGACCCAGTTTTGGCACTCATGACCAAACGCCGCATTGTGATGCGAAATGGTGGAGTGAGACAGGTCATTACTACCAGTGCGGGTGAGATGAATGTGTGCAGTGAACTTGTCAAGATTGACAATTACATGATGTCGCTGCGTAATACCATAAGGCAGGGCGGGCTTGTCGAGGAAGCGATTATTGTATGAAACTGGTCGTGGTGGCGGGCACGCCCGGTTCAGGCAAGACATCGGTACTGATGCATACTATCAGGTCATTGAAACAGAGTGGCATGTCGCCTGCCGTGGTGAAAATCGATTGCTTGTGGACGGATGACGATAAAAGGTTTAACAGACTGGATGTGCCTGTACGCATAGGATTGTCCAGAGACATGTGCCCTGACCATTTTGCCATATATAATACTGAAGAGATGTTACAATGGGCCCGGGAACAAGACGCCGGAGTACTGCTCAATGAAACTGCCGGCCTGTGCCTGCGATGTGCGCCCTACCCTGACGGATGCCTTGCCGTATGCGTTATCGATGTGACAACTGGTCCGAATACTCCCCTGAAGGTGGGTCCACTTTTGACTACGGCAGATGTGGTTGTGGCGACCAAGGGAGATATTGTTTCCCAGGCCGAACGGGAAGTGTTTAGGGAGCGTGTTAATGAAGCGAATCCCAATTGCCGGATAATTGAAGCCAACGGACTGAGTGGTCAGGGCGCATCAGAACTGGCAGAGATTATCGGCGAGATGCCTGATGTAGGACAGGAACTTTCACTGCGGCATAATGCGCCCCTGGCCATATGCACGCTGTGCACCGGTGAGATGCGCCTGGGAAAGGAACACCACATGGGTGTGCTGCGGCATATTGATGGATTTACTGAGTACAGGGGAGAATGATTCAGGATGACGCAGGATATTACAGGCCTGCTGCCTGGATATAACTGCGGAGAATGCGGTTACCAGCAGTGCCGGGATTATGGGGCGGCGCTGCTTGGAGGTGGAGCGGAACTTGCTAGTTGTCCTCACCTGGGGACAGAAAAGTTTGCTGCAAATATTCCCAGGATACAGCAGGTTCTTGATGTTTCCAGAACCGTCTCTACGGAATCACAGGTTATCACTGGGGTTATTGACGGGCTTGTGGCTGATTTTATGATTGCACCCCTGCCCGGTGAACCGTCATGCCGGGAAGACCTGCATCCCTTTGACCCCGAGGTGAGGCCGGCGGCGGGTGAGCATGTGAGGTACAGGCCGCTGGGGTGTCCTATTACACATTTTGCCAGGGTGCTTGATTCAAAAAGGGGAATCCTGACCGTGCATCTGGTAGGGCCATTACACAGGCTTGGGGGAGATGATGTGGCTTTTGAGGATATAGGCATCTGCATGGTGACGGCGTTCGATGGCATTGTGAGTAAAGGCAGGGTGCCAGATGTGGGCCAGACTGTAAAGTTCTTGCCTGAGCACTGTATGATGCAGAAGGTGCATTCGGGTGTGGTGGTGCACTCGGAGGGCAACCGGGTGAGGATAGAGGGGATTGACCTGAAGGTTTGGTAAGCCGTGCCAGTCCATTTCCATCCAGAAGTTTAATGTTATTAACTGACAGTATACACAGTCTAACCTCAATGAGCCGGGGTGGCAGAGCGGACTAATCCAACGGAGCCGTATGACTCTTTGGAGTCTATATGCGGCAGGCTCGAGACCTGTTGTATCTTCTGGTACACTTGGGTTCGAATCCCAACCCCGGCGTTTCTCCTACTGTTCTTCTTTGGTGTTTATCATCAGCTGCTTTTCCTTGACGCGGGTCACGCCCAGGCCTGTGAGGTTATCCACAAGTGCTTTGCTTCTGGTCCTAGCCCAGGCTCCTATTAGCTTATTCCTGGTAAAACCACAAAGATTTTAACTTAATGCTCTTAATAAATGAACAAATGACCCAGAAACCCACGAAGAACAGCACACTGCCACCCTCCAAACTTGCCATAAATAAGCAGGTTCTCTATAATCTCATCAGCGAGCATGCACATGGAATTCTGATAAGACTCGCTGATGAGGATGCGAAGATCTCGAAAAGGATAGAAGAACTGGCACTGGAATACCTTACAGATGTGGATCCGGATGGTATCGCAGAGGATATCTTCTATGATCTAAACATCCTTGATGTTGAGGATGTCTGGAATAACTCAGGAAGTACGAGATACGGTTACGTTGATCCTAATGAACTGGCTTTTGAGATGTTTGAAGAAACACTGGAGCCTTATATTGACGATCTCAGGAAATGCCAGAAGATTTCAATGGATGAAAAGGCAAAACTTCACTGCATGGGGATCTTGAAAGGGATTGATCAGTTCGAACGGGAAGGCACTACAGAATTTAAGGATTGGGCTGTCGATGCCCCTCATGAAAATTTCATACAGGTTTTTGAGGAGTGGAAGAAAGAGAACAAAAATCCTGATAATTTGGAAGATATGGATGGGTTTATAAAGAACAATTGTAACTATTCAGCCATACAAATTATAGCTACTGATAACGAAAGTACATTTTGCATCTTTTTATGAAACATTCATAGCTAATGTCTTCCGATATCGATTTTATGAATGCAAAGATATTATATAAGTGTGGAGTGACGGCTTGTGATATCGTTTTATAGGCTGAATAGTTACCTATATTTAAACAAAACGATTTGTTCCACTCATTAAATTCAAAAAATTCCTACCACTAACCAGACCCCAGCCCTTCCCAGCCCTTAACCATCCGCACCACAGCACAATCACACGGCATCTCAATCCCGTGCTTTTCACCCAGCCTCATCTAAAAATCATCCAGATCAAAAACGATGAAACCCCTTGCACGCAAAATATCCTTATCGGAAATCGTCTTTGCGATTAATCCAAAATGTTCCTTTCGAACATCATTGTTCCAATCAATAAAATTAGATTTTTCTTCTAAATCAATAAGGATATCTTCGGCCTGCTTTAAACTCAGATCCTTCCATTTACATTCAACAAAAAGTATCTCTTTTGAATCAGAATTCAAGGCAACAATGTCTATCTCATAAGTATTTTGTCCTTTTGGAGCACCTTTTATCTTGCCCCACTGCCGCCCAACCGTGTGGTATTCAAAAGGTATC